>NZ_JBXWQZ010000006.1:0-103976 GCF_059612645.1 Ruegeria sp. YKSF131
ATTCACCGATATGTTCAATGCCATCGGCCATGTATGCGACCTCTACTCGGCGCAAGAATGTCGGAACTACTTCAAGGCTGCTGGATATGTCTCAGGTTAAAGGCGGGACGCTTTAGGAATTGAGCAACAGGCATTGCCAAGTTGATCGCGCTGTCCTTTTCGGATAGCGCGTAACATGACCATACCGACTTCATTGCTGCGGCTGAAAGGCTTCCGTTTTCCTCGCGAAATCATCGCTTATGCGGCGTGGGCATATCATCGGTTTGCGCTCAGCTCGGCAGATGTGGAGGGTTTGTTGGGGGAGCGCGGCGTGATCGTCAGCCGCGAAGCCATTCGCCTTTGGGTGAACCGTTTAGGGTCTCAGTTTGCCGATTGTATCCGACGAGACCGGCCCCAGCCGCACGACAAATGGCATATGGACGAAGTGGTCGTCCCGATCAACGGCGTGAAACATTGGCTGTGGCGTGCAATCGATGGCAATGGAGATGTACTCGACATTCTGATCCAGCCTCGCCGCAATGCCAGAGCCGCAAAGCGTTTTTTCGGTCGATTTGTTGTTGCCTATGGCGAACCACGTGTCGTTATCACGGACAAGCTGCGTAGCTGTATACCAAGCCGTTCAAGGTCATCGCGCCGGGCGCCGACCATCGGGCGCACAAGGGGCTCAACAACCGGATCGAAGGGTCACACCGGCCGACGCAAAAGCGGGAAAAGATGATGGGTCGGTTCAAATCACTAACCTAAGAGCAACGATTTCTCGTCGCCCATAACCAAATCAATACGATCTTTCGTCCCCGCCGCTATCGCCTTTCCACTCTCTCCTACCGCCATGTCAGCGCCGACGCGTTCAAGCTGTGGCAAGGTTATGCTACCGGGCTATCGGCTTGATTGCGCGGTCTCACGCTTATTCCAATCCACTTCTGATGACTTGGCAATGCCGGTCAACATAATCCGCAAAGGTCAATTCACGCCTGGGCTCCGCCCGTTTCAGCAGTTTATCCAACTGGTAGGATAATCGCCTCTCCAGTTCCATCCTTTCAGTTCTCGAAGAAACTTGCGGAAGACCCAGACGGTCCCAAGTTTAAGTCCGAGAGGCTTCAAACGCCGCCCATGCTTTTTCGAAGGCATCGAAATCGAACCCGGTTGCGCGGGCGGGATCCAGAATCAGTTTTTCGGTTTCAAGCAACTTGATGATCGCCCGTTCAAGCTTGCCCACGACTTCGGGCGGGATAACCAGCGCGCCATGCCGGTCCGCGTGCACGAGATCGCCATCCTTGATCACAAGGCCGAAAACTGTCACCGGTGTGCCAATCTCTTTTACGTGCACAAACCCGTGGCTTGGCCCGACAGACCCTGCAACTACCGGGAATCCATCCGGCAGGTCGCCGAGGTCCCGCATCACGCCGTTGGTCAGAGCGCCGCTGATGCCAAAGCCTTTGTGGACCGTCGTATTGATCTCGCCCCAAAAGGCGCCGACGCAATCTGGATAATCAAGATCCTCAACCACGGTGACAGCCGGGCCACTCCCACTTGCCATATGCCTGTAATAGTCCATCCGACGTTGGCGGATCACCTCAGGCGGTTCTGACGGCGGGCTCACAGCAGCGATCTTCGCTGTACGGGCATATCCCACCATCGCCCCCGCATCGGGATCAGAACACAACATCGTGCCCCAGGTAAATTCACTGAATCCGCGCTTGCCCTGCGCCACTTCGATGGCGTTACAAACAGTCGGAGTGTCGACCTTTTTCAGCAGGTCCAGCAAGGATTGGTTCATATCATCTCCAGCCAGCGGATCAGGGCCGCCGTTGTTTGTTGCGGTTGTTCCAATGTCGGCAGGTGGCCGGCGTTTTCGATGATCTCCAACCGGCTTTGTGGCATCAGCTCGTGCATCAACTCATGCCTTGAGACAGGGCACAGGCCATCGTCGCGCCCACAGAGAATGAGTGCTGTGTCGGTGAAGTTGCGCAGAGTGTTGCTCTGGTCAGGGCGATCACGCAGGGCTTTGGATTGATTGACGAAAACGTCCGGGCCAAGATCCATGGCCATGTCCATGCACAAATCCAGAATGGCGGCGCGGCGCGGACCGTCCGTCAGGTAGTTCGGTTTCATCTCTTCGGCCATAACCTTGCGCAGGTTGCCACGTCCGACGGCCTCAATCTGAGGGCTGCGCGTTGCTTTGACCTCGTCCAATTCAGCAAGTGGGTTCGTGTCCATCAATGCCAGACCAGCCACACGGTCCGGTGCCTGACGCAGGATTTCCATTCCCACGATGCCGCCCATCGAGAGCCCCGCCAGAGCAAAGCGTTTGGGTGCATAGACTAACACATCGGCGGCCAGCGCCTGCATCGTTTCATGGCCTCCGATTGGTGGGCACAGGATCGGGTATTTGCCTGATAAAGCGTCAATCTGCGGAGCGAACAACCGCGCATCGCACATCATTCCGGGCAGGAGGACAAGTGGCGTCATTTGACCAGGGCAGCCCCTTCGGCAAGTGCGCCCAACTTGGCGTAGGCGATATCCGGATCTACCGCACCAAAGCCGGCAAAGGTGCCAAAGCCGCAGTCCGATCCGGCGATTACACGCTCAAGTCCAACGATTTTCGTAAACCGCTCGATACGCTGAGCAATCAGTTCCGGGTGTTCGACAAAATTGGTCGTGGTGTCCACCACACCGGGCACAAGAACCTTGTCATCCGGAATTTCACCCTTGCGGTCACGGAATACCGTCCATTCATGCGCGTGGCGCGGGTTCGAGGTTTCGAACAGTACATAGCGAGATTTGGTGGACATCAGCGTCGAAAACACCTTGTCCATGCCGATGTCGCAGCAATGTGGCCCCTCGTAATTGCCCCAGCAGATATGGACGCGCACCTTGTCGGCTGGGACATTTAGCAATGCGTGGTTCAATGCCTCAACATGCATGTTGGCGATTTTCACGAACTCGTCGTCGGACAGATCGGTGAACAGCATATGCCGCGACAGGGCCAGATCCGGGCAATCCAGCTGCAAATCCAGACCCGCACCAATGATGGTCTCATATTCTTCTTTCATCGCGTCGGCCAGCGCGGCCAGATAGGCCTCGCGCGTTGGGTAGAAGTCATTCTGCAGAAAAAGGGAAATTACCCCTGGGCTGGCGGCGTTCATAAAACCGCGCGCGACCCCGTGTTCGGTCATCGCCGCCTTGAGATTGTCTATGTCCTTCTGCAGCTCAACTTGCCCTATTGAGCGCACCTCGCCCACGCACATGGGCCGTGCATATTGGGGCGTGCCGCCATCATCCGCCAGACGTTGCAGATATCCGGGAAACATTTTGAGGTCCGCAGGCGCATTGCGCGGGCTGTCACCTGCAAAACCGGTATACCGGTCCTTGACGTAAGTGGCGTAAGAAATCTTTGAGGTCTCACCGTCCGAGACGATATCTACCCCAGCCTTGGCTTGTTTCCGCACGGTCTCGGACACGGCAGCGGTCATGCAGGCGTCAAATGCAGCCTGATCGAACGGTTCCTCTCGCTCGCGAGCAAAGATGAAATCAACGACCTTCTGATTTCGTGGCAGACTTCCCACATGGGTGGTTGAAACGCGGGTCATGTCTTCATCTCCTTCCAAATCTTGATCCAGCACCGGGCCGGAAACCCGGCGCTGGATGCGCTAAGCGCGCCCCGAATGAAACCGGGACACGCAATTTTGGCTTTATACACCCGTCCAGGTCGCGCCTGCCGGATCGTCGGTTGCGGTGATACGATACAGCCCCGCTTCTCCGGTCATCGACGGCTCGGCGCTGTAGCTTTCGCCGGGCAGAACCAGTGCGGTGTCGCCGTTGGACAGGGTGGTCTCGACCTCATTGATCCTGATGCGCCAATGGCCGCTGGCCGGCATCAGAACCACGGGTTTGTCCGCCTTGATCTGTTCGGCCACGGCCGAGCCACGGGTCAGGAAATCAACCTCGAACCCTGGCTTGTCCTTGATCAGGCCGTTTTCACCGATCACAACCGCAGGCTTGTCCGCCGCCAGCGCCATCAGGTCCCAGTAGCGGGCGACATATTTGCCGATCACCGCCTCAACGGGAACCTCGGGATAGGCTTTCAGTTCTTCCTCGGTCAGCAATGGCATGGGCTGCACATTGTGCGGCAGTTCCTCGCCCTTCTTGCTGTCATAGAGAACGCCATTGTTGCCCAGCACCAGGCCATGGGCCTGCGCGTCCTCGATCACCTGAGGCGCCCAGGTCACGCCGCCACCGGCATCGTCGCCCCCCAACATCGACATGATCATGCCATAGTCCTGGCCGACATTCTCGAACCCGCGGAAGATGCCGGTCGGGATGTTGAAGATGTCACCTTCTTCAGCGATGAACTCGCCCGCCGTGCCATAACGACCCCAGAAGAACCGCCATCGACCTTTAGCAACAAAGAACACCTCGGCGGTAGTGTGACTGTGCAGTGAGTTGCGGCATTTCGGCGGTTGCCCCGCTGCGCCGATGTTGAACCCGATCTTGTCGGTGATGTGGACGTGCTGATCCGGGCTTTCGCTGACGCCGCCGCCAATGATTGTAAAGTTCTCTTTCTGGTCTGAACCTGGCGTGTGGGCGTCGATGAACGCGGTTTTACAAGGCTTCAGTTCGCCATAACGGACGATGCGGCTTTCGATGGTACTCATATCTTTTCTCCTTTTGATTTGGGTTTGATGAAATCAATCCAAACCACCCGGCGGGCGATTGTTCAGCCGCCGGGCGCGCAGGCTGGCGCGATGGGCGTGGTACCGCCGCAACGCCTGCCCGGCATCCAGATTTGAGATACGGTGCGACATTCTAGAGATCACCGGTCTTCAGCAGAATCTGTTTCCAGATCGAGGTTTCGTCAAACAAGGTGTATTCTTTGCGCAGACCCCACGGACCGAACTCGGCGTGGCTGATGCCCAGCACAAAGACCTCGGCCCCTGTGGGCACGCCGAACACGCCCCAGCCGTCATGCTTGCCGTGCAAAGACCAGCGGATCGCGGCGCGCGGCGGCATCATCGGGTCGTCACGGCCGATCTGATGGTGGATCTTGAATTCGGCACGTGGGAACGCTGCGCGCAGACCCATCCAGAACCTATCAACCGGCCCCCAACTGTGGCCGGTCGTGCCGCCGGGATATTCTGACAGAACAGCGCGGTCGTATTCAGCCTCGATCACCCTCATATCGGCATTCATGATCCGGGTCAGGATATCCGCGTATTTCTGGCCCCATTCACTGTCATTGCCACGGCCTTTATAGGGGCCGGGCCTATCGTTCGCGGGCGTGAGGGGCTGCACGCAGGCGTCTGGCCCACCCTCGCGCGCGATCAGATCGCGGGCGTATTCCTTGGGATCCCAGCCCATCTGCTGCACGATCGCGCTCTGGTCGCGGATGAGCCACTCATCGTTGATCTGGTTGTTTATTGCGTGGCAGTCGGCAAGAATGCGGTAGATCAGTTTCTTGCCAGTCGCCTTGCCATAAACACCGTCACCGAGATGGCTCGCGGTGGATAAAAGGCGATGCGACGACAGCATGCCCTCTTCTGGCGTTCCCGACCAGATCACATCCTCGCCCAACAGTGTACGATCAGGGAACTCTGCAAGGGTCGCCATAGTGGCAGCAATGACATTCTGATTTCCGACAACCACCGACCCAGGCGAACGCACGACGATGTCCGGGGCATAATAGTCGTGCAGCGTCGCAATGCCGCGATCTTCCCAGATTTCTTTGGTGATTCCTATTATGTAATCGGGAAAGTCTTTGAATTTGGGATTAAATCCCTTCATGTCTTCCATCCTTCAGGTATGCGGGCGGAGCCTCGAACAATCAGCGGCCCGTCAATCTCGACCCGACGCGGGCCGGCATCGGGGTCCTCAATCTTGCCAAGCAGAATATCGACAGTTTCGGTGACCATGCGATTGGCAGGCTGTCGAATGGTGGTCAGGTTGTAGGCTGGCCATGAGGCGACAGTGACATCGTCGTACCCGATGACCGAAACGTCGCCCGGAACATTCAGCCCTAATTCGAACCGCAGCGTGTCCATCACGGAAATGGCCATGTGATCGTTGGCGACAAACACAGCATCAGGCGGATCGGCTTCGAACATCCTCAGCGTGGCTTGCCGGGCTTCTTCCGTCGAAAAATTTCCTACCTCACGGGCGTGCAGCGTAACCCCGGCTTTCTGCAAGGCGGCAACAAACCCTGTTTCGCGGTCACGCTGGGTCGAAGCTCCTTCCCACCCGGCGATATATCCAATCTTTTGGTGCCCAGCTGCCAACAGGAACTCAGCCGCCTTTCGACCACCGGCGACGTTGTCGGATGTAACTGACGACATTGCCGTGTCATCTTGTGCCCGATTGAACAACACCATCGGTATACCGGCCGTTCGGCAGCGGTCGGACAAATCCGAGGACAAAGCCACCGAAGCGGCGATGATCCCTTCGACCTGAAAGTCGAGTATTTCTTCGACCACATTGTCGATGTTTCCAGACTCATGCGAAGCCATGAATATCAGCACGTGGTATCCACGTTCCTGTAACGTGTTTGTCAGCTTCTCCAGCGCCTCGGGATAGAACTGGTTGTTCAGATAGGCCACGACAAGCCCGATGATCCGGCTTTTCCCGGACACCACAGCGCGGGCCAGAACGTTCGGGCGATAGCCCAGTTCCTTGGCCGCCTTGCGCACCTTTTCAACGGTTTTTTTCGATGCCGACGCGCCGGGGGTGAACACACGGCTGACCGCAGATTGGCTGACCCCGGCGAGACGGGCAACTTCCAGTGATGTAACTTTTTGTGTCGCCATCAGTCTGCCGTCCAACCTCCGTCAACTATCAATGCCGTGCCCGTCACCAGCGCCGACGCGTCCGAGGCCAGATAAACCACCGCCCCCATGATGTCCTCAATCTCTCCCGGGCGACCCAGTTTTATCTTGTCCAGAATCCAGGCCCGCTTATCCGGATCGTCGAAAGTCGACTTTGTCAGATCCGTCAGAATGAAGGTGGGGCAAATCGTGTTAACCCGGATCTTTGACGGTCCGAACTCAAGCGCCATCGCCTTGGTGAAGCCTTCAACCGCGAATTTCGACGCACAATAAACCGCGCGTTCGCGACCACCAACATGGCCCATCTGGCTAGAGATATTGATCAGTGAACCGGGACGGCCGACGTCGAGCAGGCCTTTGGCAACAGCCTTGGTCAGGAAATATGCACCTTTGACATTGACCCCTATCACCGCATCGAAATCTTCAGGCTGTGTTTCCACGGCCTTGCCGTGTCGGGCAAGCCCGGCTGAGTTCAGCAGAATATCGAACGGCCCATTTTGCGCTACAGCTTCAGCGGTTGCCGCCACGTCCGAAACATCCAGTTCCAGAACCCTGGCAGACCATCCCTGCGCCGACATATCTTTTGCAATATCCTGCAGCGCACCTGCACGGCGCGCTGCCAAAGTGACCTCAGCACCATGTTCCGCCAGCGCCACAGCGCAGGCCATGCCTATGCCCGACGAGGCTCCGGCGACCAAAGCTCGCTTGCCGCTCAGGTCGAAACTGGGGGTGCTGGGAAAATGTGGCATATCAGACCTCGCCGACCGGGAATGGGATGGTGCCCGGTACACGTGCCTTATTGAACTCACGCAGTCGGGCAAAAACATCTACGCCCAATTGCCGATACGCGTCCAGCAGATCGACCAACACCCAATTCTCGCGGATCAGCCCACCTTCCAGACGCCAGAAATCAAGTGACTTCAAAGTGATCCGTTTGCCCGAAGACGCAATCCCCATCCAGCCGTCATGGGTGACGGTCTGGATCATGTTCGGCCAGCCGGTCACAGCGGCGTAGTCGCCATCACCAAAAAAATGAAAGGTAATCTCGTCAGCGTGCTGGCCACGATCGGGCATTCCGTTGAGGAAGGGAACCTGGTGCCAGTTGCGGAATCCCGCGATACCGCGCGCTGTCCCGATCCCGGCGGGGCCGTACCAGTTCATGCGCGGATGCCAGAACCGCTCCATCTCCATCACTTCGGGCCCACCCTGGCTGGGGTGTTTCTCAAGATGTTTCAGCATGTCGACGATATGATTGCACGAGGCCAGAGATTTCACCTCATCCCACGGTCCGGATACAACGCCATCCAGAGACGCCGGGCCGGGGATGCAGAACTCCAGCCCCAGAGACGGGGCCATTGGCCAGGCATTCGCCTGCATCATGACTTCGGGAATATCCCAGAGTGTCTGGATCTCGACAACCTTGCCTTCTTCGAAACGGTAGAATTCGTGGAACCGCATATGGACCAAATGCCCGGTCGGCGGGATGTCCAGCCAGGGGGCGACAAAGGTGCCGAAGTAGTGGCCGCCGCAGCCGACCCAGTCGTTGCCCTGTTCTGTCCGACCACCCATGACGATCCAGTCGCGACGCTCAAGATCGGGCATGGATTTTAGTATCGGCGCATAACAGGTGTCATAGAGTCCCTGCGGGCCGGTCAGATCTCCGAATGGATACAACATGTGGATGGCAGCATCGGGCGCGATTACCGCCTCCAGCGCATCTCGTACCCCGGCTTCGTCGAATTTATACATAGCCTCGCGCAGGGGCGCGATCAGGGCCTTGTGGGTAGAGTGAGTATCCATTGCGAAATCTCGCATCGTGTTAACTTCTTATTCAAAAAATTCTGTAGCGCCCCGGTCGATTCCGGGCGAAAGAATCGTCCCGCTTACGAGGACGCCTCCGCCGTCTCGGGATATGGTGCGCCTTCACCATAGGGCACGTTGATGCCCCCGTAACGCCGGAGGCGGATGTTGCATTGTTCGGCATGGCCGACAAAGCCTTCCAGCATGCACAGGCGCGAGCCGTATTCGCCGATCATCGCCGCGGCCTCATCAGTGACGACTTTCTGATAGCTGTGGGTTTTCATGAATTTGCCGACCCAGAGCCCGCCGGTATAGCGCCCGGCCTTCTTGGTCGGCAGTGTATGATTGGTTCCGATCACCTTGTCGCCGTTGGCCACGTTGGTGCGCGGCCCCAGGAACAGCGCGCCATAACAGGTCATGTTTTCCAAAAACCAGTCGTCGCGGTCGGTCATGACCTGAACGTGCTCGGAGGCAATGTCTTCGGCCATTTGCAGCATCTCGTCATAGGTGTCGCAGACGATGACCTCGCCATATTCTTCCCAGCTGATTTTGGCGGTACCTGCGGTGGGCAGGATTCCGAGGATACGGTCGATCTCGCTCAGTGTTTCTTGGGCCAGCTTGTGCGAGTTGGTGACGAGAACGCAGGGGCTGTTATAGCCATGCTCGGCCTGTCCCAGCAAATCGGTCGCACAAAGCTCGGCATCTGCAGCAGTTTCATCGGCGATGACCATCGTCTCGGTCGGACCCGCGAAAAGATCGATACCGACGCGGCCAAACAGCTGGCGCTTGGCTTCGGCCACAAAGGCGTTGCCGGGGCCAACCAGCATGTGAACCGGATCAATGGTCTCAGTCCCGATCGCCATGGCGCCGATGGCCTGGATCCCACCCATCACGTAGATCTCGTGGGCACCGCCCAGATGCATCGCTGCGATTACGGCCGCATTGGGTTTGCCCTGAAACGGCGGGGTACATGCGATGATGCGCGGAACACCCGCAACCTTTGCTGTTGCGACCGACATATGCGCCGATGCCACCATCGGGAACTTGCCGCCCGGCACGTAGCAGCCAACCGACTGCACAGGGATGTTCTTGTGACCCAAAATCACTCCTGGCAGAGTTTCAACCTCGATATCCAGCATCGAGTCGCGTTGTGCCTGCGCAAAGTTCGTCACCTGCTTCTGCGCGAATTTGATATCGGCCAGTTCGCGTTCAGTCAGCGAGTTGATCAATTCGTCGATCTGATCCTGGCTTAGACGGAAGCATTCCGGCGAGTAATTGTCGAACTTCTCTGACAGCTCACGCACAGCGGTATCGCCGCGGGTTTCGATATCCGCCAGCGTTGCCTCGACAACAGCTCGGGTTTTGGCATCGTCTTCTGCTCGGTCAGCTTCTGGTTTGCCGCGTTTCAGGTATTCAATAGCCATTGTCTCTATCCTCAATTTTCAGGCCGGGGTGGAGTTTTTTCTCCCCGGTCAAATGCTTCCCAGCCTTCGCCATTGAACAGATCAACGCCAAGCTGCGTGGCGACATGGGCGAAGTCGACATTCACCCAATTGTCGATGATCTTGCCATCGACGACTTTCCAGAAATCCATGTAACGGATCTCGACCCGCTTTCCCGTCGGAGCGATGCCCAAGAACTCGCCCGAATGAGTCGCCTCCTGTCGGCCAAAAGCGGCAGCCCACTCGCCCATGTAAAGTCGGGCCTCGTCGATGCAGGTCTTATCAGAAAATGCTGCCTGGAACGGGCGCTGCCAGTTGTTCTGAAACTCCTTGAGCCCAGTTTTGGTGCCGCAGCCCTGGTTGCCGATCCAGCGGAACCCTTCGGCGAAGAATTCGCCGATATCGTCGATGCGGTGATCATTCAAACCATCGACCATGCCCTCGATCACGGCGCGGGTTTCGGTTGTCTTGCTCATGTCCGTGTCTTTGGTCAGCACGGCCTGTTCGGGGCGGGAGCCCTTCATGTGTTTTTTCCTTTTATGGTTACCAAGG
This sequence comes from Ruegeria sp. YKSF131, assembly GCF_059612645.1. Taxonomy (NCBI): domain Bacteria; kingdom Pseudomonadati; phylum Pseudomonadota; class Alphaproteobacteria; order Rhodobacterales; family Roseobacteraceae; genus Ruegeria; species Ruegeria sp. YKSF131. The sequence continues at coordinate 10,610 of NZ_JBXWQZ010000006.1, forward strand.
GGTTTTCTGTGTCGACTGGGAAGGTCAGCCTGCTGTCAGAAAATCCCTTGGCATCCGGTTGAGCGCCGGGTGGCGCGCAATGGCGTTATGTCTGGCAGAACAGCTCATTGGGTCTGTTCAGAAATTTCGGCAAAAAGGTCGTAACCCAGTTGCAACAGCAGATGTGGAATATCGAGCATGCACCAGTTCTCGATGATCTTGCCGTCTGCGCAGCGCCACCAGTCGCAGTCACGCATAAAAACGCGCTTTCCCGTTGGCTCCAGGTCCAGGAAGGGTTTGACGTGGACGCCGGTGATCTGCGGCCAGCCGCACAGGAACGCATAGTCGCCATCCCCGGCCTTGCAATTCGAACCAACGCCGGTGACGCCTGCATCCGTGCCGTCGCCCCAGCCCTCGAACGTGTTTTCGAAAGGGGACTGGAAGCCGGCAAACGCATCCACTGTCGCATAAGAGCCTAGCCCGCCGGGACCGTACCACACCATTCGGTCATCCCAATAAGGTCGCCAGCTTTGGTCTTCGGTCGTCAGCTGTATTAGCATGTCCTCGACCAGATCTGCTGTGGCGCGTGACTGCGCTGGGTCTGATGGCCCAATGACGATGCCGTCATGAGTTGCCGGACCTGGCACGACACCTTCATAGCCCTGTAGGTTCAAAGGCCAGAGGCCGAGTGCGATGATCAGTTCTGCAAAGCCGAGGAAGACATAGGATTCGACGATCTTGCCATCTTCCATTCGGTGGAATTCACCAAACCGCAGAAATGCCAGTTTGCCACTGGGTGGAATACCACAAAGCGGTCGCGTGAAATGACCATGGAAATACCCGGTTGAGGTGACCCACTCGCTTCCCAGGTATTCGCCACCCGTGACCACATAGTTCTGACGGGTGAGCCCCTCGAACGCCTCTGATATCGCAAAGATGACAGAGCTGACGTAGCCGTTGCCATCGTGGGCTGCATTGATCGGATGGCTCGCTTCGGTAGTGGCCGTTGCGGCGAAAATCTCGCTGGCGGCCGTCTCCATGGTCTCGCCGAGGCCCTTATCAAAGCTTTCGAGAAACTGACGATAAAGCTGTTTGTTTTCAAACGTGGTTCCGGTAGCAATACCCATCGCTGGGCGATTTGCGCGCTTGTTCATGGCGCTTTCCTTTTTAGAACGTGTTCCTATTCGCTGTGACGGTGTGCTGGCACGAGGACCTGCGCGCATCAAAGCAAATGGAATTCGTCCCGGCCGACGGGCCCCGCGCGCAGCCAAGTTCAGGCTGGCTGCGTGCGCGTGGGCAGATACGGACTGAGGATGAGTGCGCCCCATTTGTGTCAGCCTTTCACAGCCCCGGCGGTCAGGCCGCCCACGATCTGACGCTGGAAGAACATCACCAGGAGGAACAGTGGAACTGTGGCTGAAACCACCGCCGCAACAGCAAACATCACGTTGCCCTCAGTCTGTGTTGTACCGAGGAAGGCGGCGATGGCAGGCACCATTGTGCGGTTGCTTTCGGACAGCAGCATCGCGCCCACAGCAAAATCGTTATAGGCCAACAGGAAGGAGAACAGCCCGGTGGTAATGACACCCGGCCACATCACCGGAATGATCACGCGTCGGAAAGCCTGAAACTGGTTGCATCCGTCGACCTTGGCACTTTCATCCAACTCGCTTGGGATGTTCTTGAAGAAGGAATGCAGCATCCACAGGGTGAACGGCTGGTTGATTGCCACCAGCACGATAATGGTGGTCGGAAGAATCCCCCAAACATTCCATTCAAAGAAGGGCAGAAGATATCCTGAGACCAGAGTGATTGGCGGCATTGCACGGAAAATCAACGCCGTGATCAAAAGCCAAAATGTGTAGTTATAGGTTGACCGCGAAAGGGCGTAACCCCCTAACGTTCCGATGGTCAGCGAGATGGTAACTACAAAGAAACACACGATCCCGGTGTTCAGAACATTGCGCCAGAACTCTTCCTGAATCCATGCGCCCTCATATCCGGTGGTGGTGAACGGCGAGCCATAAACCGCTTCGGTTCGGGCGCCGGTCAGGGCGTTGGTCCAGTCAGCGATCGAGAAGAAATCCAGCTCGACCTTGAACGATCCCCAAACCGTCCAAAGGAACGGAAAGGCGGCCAGGATAAACCAAAGGAGCACAAACAGGGACGAGGCGATCCGAAGGCTTGTAGGCATTCTTTGTGCGCGGCTGGCCATATTATCTCGCTCCTTTGAAATCGCGCCAGGTGCGGACAAGCACGGGCGACAGAAGAGTGGCGACCCCGATTATCGTCATCACAGAGGTAGCGGCAGCGGAAGACAGTTGCCGAGTCTCGCCACCGAGATCGTAAAAGATGAAGGTGCTGAGTGATTGCGCATGCGCTTGTGCGCTGAAGCCGATGATAGGTTCAAACACCTTGAAGTTATCCATCAACTGGATCAGCGCAACAAATGTGACCAGAGGCATGAGGTGGGGAACAACCACAAATTTGACCTGTTGCCAGCGCGTAGCCCCGTCGATCTGGGCAGCCTCGATCTGGTCTTGGGGCAAGGTTTGCAGACCAGCATAGAACACGACAAAGGCAAAAGGAGCGGCGTGCCAAACACCATAGACCATCAGTGCTACCCACATCAGCCCTGTTGAGGCTTTTAGGCTGAAATTCGGATCTCCGGCCAGATATACGAGGGCGTTTCCGATCACCCCGCGACTGTCAATCATCCAAAACAGGATGAGCGAACCGATCAGCGGGGTCACAATCATGGGCAGAAGAGAGAAAAAGATCATCAGACCCTTGAGTTGCCGGTGCAAAGAGTTGACCGCCAACGCAATCAACAGCCCCAATACAATTGTGAGCGGTGTCACGACAGCTACGAAGGTCAGCGTAAACGCCATTGCCCGATAAAAGGGCAAATTCCCGAGCTCCGAGAAAAACTCGCCCCAATTGTCACTCGAGGCCCAGATTTGACCAAACTCCTGTGTCGCCAGATGGCCTCGATTAAAGTAAATGTCCAATCCCACAAACCGGCCCAGAGGTTGCTCGGCGCGAAGGGCCGCAGTGGCCGCTTGATCAACAGTGGTCTCGGTTGTGCATCCGATAAGCGGGGTGCAGTTCTCAACCTCCAACAGAACGGCCGGGTGCGGGGCGAAAATCGATTGGGTCACCACCGAGACAATAGGCATGGCGATGAACAACAACATCGCAAGACCTGTGGGCAAGAAGAACCAAAGGAATGTCTTATGGCGCACGTTGCAATCCTCTCATCGGTGTGTTTGTGCGGACGCCGTTCAAGAACGCCCGCACAAGGCACATCTTATTGAAGGTAACCTTGCTCGATGGCGGCAGCCCGATAAGCAGCCTCGACATCGGCCAATGCCTGCTCGGCTGATTCCTTACCTTGCATGAAGTCCGCAAGTTCGTTGCCGAGCGCCGTGTGCATCAAGCCCATGTAAGGCAACATCGGATAGGGCAGTGTACCCATCTTGGCTGCCGCAAACACACCTTGGGCATCTTTACCAGGCTGGTAACCTTCGATAAGCCAGACTGCCAGAGGCGTGGTTTCATCATTCAGCATGTCCGGGCGGATGCCGTGCTTCATAGCAATGAACGTGGCCTCAGCTTCTTCATCCGGAATGTTTTTTCCGACAGTCCAACCGTCCCACCACAGGGTCGTCGCTGGTGTGGTGCCGCCGCCAACCGTCAGCGGAGCGCCAATCGCATGGCCATCGATCACCTCCTGTAGCACACCTTCGGTAGTGGTTTGCTGCGATGCGCGCGAGCCCCACATATTCATGATCGCAACGTTGCCAGCGCGGTATTCGGCATTGGTGGCATTAGAGTCATGCGTCAGGAAGTCGGGATTCATGTATTCCGACAAAGCCTTCATCATGTTCAGGGTGTTGACACCGGCCTCAGAATTCACGTTGGGTTCCGCCGTACCGGGTTTAAAATGGCTGCCGCCATAGCCAAGGAACATATTGTTGAATTCCTGCGCCAGGTTCCAACCCGATGCATAGGCTCCACCAACCGGGTTTTGCATGATGCCCTGCGCACGAATGGCCTCGGCCACCTCGAGCATTTCCTCATAGGTGGTCGGCACTTCGACGCCAGCCTGTTCCAGAACATCCTTGCGATACATCAGATGCTGCGCGTTCGCCATAAAGGCGACGGCCATGATGTTGTCGCCAATCTTGATCAGCTGCCCAGGCTGCAGGTCCTGGCCATATTTTTCCACCAGATCATTGAGCGGACGAATAACGTCTTCGTTCATCAGTGCCACAACCGAACTATTGGCGATGATTGCGGTTGTGTATTCCGACGGATTGCCTGACAGGCCAGCCACGTTGATGGTCTGGTGCTCGGATGTCAGGTTGGATTCTACCGGCGCTCCGGTGCATTCCTTTGCTCCGGCTGCGACGGCCTGGATGGCCGCAAATTCATTACCGACTATGTTGACACGTGCGCCGATTTCGCAGGCATATCCTGCGCTTGCGGCAAAGGCGGCTACCGAGCCGGCCAATGCAATATTCTTCAGAAACATCAATATTCCTCCCTAGATGGATGGGTGCATCTTCGAAGTCTGCACCCTGGATACCCCGTCCCAACGGGTGTCGTTTGCGGTTCTCAGCCTTCCAGGCGAGCCCCAGTTTGCGCATCAAACAGATGGCAGTGGTCGGTATGGATATGAATCGAGACCTGATCGTCGATTTCGGCCCGATAGGTTTTGTCGGCCTTGACCGAGACCAGCGCACCACCGATCCGAACCGAGACCATGGTGCTGTCGCCCAACAGCTCTTGTGTATAGATCGGTGCATTGATCTCGCCGCCGCTTTCCACAACATTGGCGTCCTCGGCGCGAAACCCCAGCGTGATAGGACCGTCGGGCGCGTTCAACCCGTGTACCTCAGTGCTTTTGGCGCGAAACACGCCACCCTGAACCTCGCCATCGACAAGGTTCATTGCCGGGTTGCCGATAAAGCTGGCGACAAAGGTGTTGGCGGGGGTGTCATATATATCGACCGGAGTACCGACCTGTTGCACGACACCCTGTTTCATGATCACCACCCGATCAGCCAGTGTCATAGCCTCGATCTGGTCGTGGGTGACATAGATCGTGGTGACCGCCAATTCGTGGCTGAGGTTCTTGATCTGTGCGCGGGTGGAAACGCGCAGTTTTGCGTCAAGGTTGGATAGTGGCTCGTCCATAAGGAACACGTTCGGCTCGCGCACTATGGCACGAGCCAAGGCAACCCTCTGACGCTGACCACCAGACAATTCCGCTGGCTTGCGGTGCAGGAAGTCATCCAACTCAACCATGGCCGAAGCGCGCCGCACTTTTTCGTCATGGGTAGCAGGGTCAATACCGCGAACTTTAAGCGGGAAGCGAATATTCTCGTAAACGTTCATGTTGGGGTACAGGGCGTATGACTGGAACACCATTGCAACGTCTCGGTCTTTGGGCTCCATGTCATTTACTCGGGCGCCGTCTATCAGGATGTCACCCTCAGATGCGTCCTCGAGGCCAGCAATCATGCGCATTGTCGTGGTCTTTCCGCAACCTGACGGCCCAAGAAGTACCAGAAATTCCTTGTCGGCTATTGTCAGGTCAAAATTGTCAACTCCGACAAACGATCCCCAACGCTTTCCAACATTGCGAAGTTGAATTTCGGCCATTCTGTCCTCCCTGCTGCACTCGTAGTGCATACGCTTGCAAAACCATAGACAACAAAAGAAACATCTGGCAAGCTTTTTTTGCATGCGTGTGCAAAAGCCGACTTCATCTTCCTCGCAATTCGCCCCTTGGCAGCGACTAAAGAACTGAAAGAAAATAATAATGTCCTATGAAATCCAAAAATCGATCATCTTGGATTACTACACGGCGCTCAGCAGCGTAAAAGAATCGGATATCGCCAACACGTTGTCTGAGTTCTGCACAGAAGACTACCTGTGGCGCGGTTTCCACCCGTTTGATGAGCTTCGGGGCACCCATGACGTAGCACAGGCATTCTGGCGTCCCCTGAAGCAAAGTCTAAGGAAAATGCAGCGCCGGATGGACGTGTTCATGGCCGGAAAAAACGAGATGGACGGATTCACCTTGGTCTGGGTTGTTTCAATGGGGCATCTGATGGGCCTGTTCGACAATGCGTGGCTGGGCATCGCCCCCACGGGCAAGATGGCGTTTTTGCGCTATTGTGAGTTCAACAAGATCGAGAATGGCAAGATCGCCGAAACGGCGATGTATTTCGACATCCCGCATTTCATGATGCAGGTCGGGTTGCAGCCCTTCCCGCCTCAAACTGCAGCCCATCTGGTTCAACCCGGACCGATGACGCATGACGGGTTGATGTTCAGCCCGCAGCCTGCCGAAGAAGGCGAGAAAACTCTCGACACGATCAATGCCATGATTTCCGATCTCGGCCAATGGAACAGCGGCCTGAGCCTTGAGGAAGAATTGCGCCAGACATGGAGCGAAGACATGATTTGGTGGGGGCCCGCAGGGATCGGTGCGACCTATACGATTGAGCGTTATGCAAAGCAGCACTCAGGCCCGTTCCGCGCATCCTTAACGGACCGCTCGAAGACCAAGCACATTTGCCGCTTGGCTGAGGGTCACTATGGCGGCTTTTTCGGCTGGCCGAATTTCACGGCGCGGCCCACCGGCGGGTTCATGGGTATGCCCGCCACAGGCAAGGCCGGTGAATTCCGTGTGATCGACATCTATCGTCGCGCGGGTGACAAGCTGGCCGAGAACTGGGTTTTCATTGACCTGCTGCACTTCTGGAAACAACAGGGTGTCGATATTTTGGGGTGCATGTCGAAAGTACCGCGAACATGACCGGCTGGATCGATGCCCATCACCACCTTTGGGACCTTGAAGCTGTAAACTACCCCTGGCTGATGGCGCGCGGGGTGGAAAGGTTCTTTGGCGACCCGACGCCGATTCAACGGAATTATCTACTGCGCGAGTTCCGGTCCGAAGCCGCGCCCTGCGGAGTCGGTGCCTCGATCCATATCCAGGTGGGGGCCAAAAACGGTCTGGACGAAGCCCGGTGGGTTCAAGCTGTCGCCGAAACCAATCCAGACTGGCCAATGGCGCAGGTTGTGTTCTGTGACCTGACCTCGGCTGACCTACACGCCCAGCTTGATACGTTTCAGGCCCTTCCAACTGTACGCGGTGTGCGCCAGATCGTCGGGCGCGCACCCGGAGAGGACGCGCAGACGGGAACCAATTTCCTGTTGGACGATCCGCGGTTTCTGGACGGACTGAATGAGGCTGGACGGCGTGACCTCAGCTTTGATCTGCAGCTCATTCCTGATTTGATCGGAAAAACCACCCGAGTTCTCGCGCAAGCCTCGAATACACGAGTCGCTCTATGCCATGCCGGATCACCATATGACCGCACTCCGGCGGGCCTGAAAAGCTGGGCTCAAAGATTGCGCGCTCTGTCCGATCTGCCGCACGTCTCATGCAAGCTCTCAGGTCTGGGCATGTTCGATCACAACTGGGCGCCTGAGAGTATTCGCCCGATCGTGGAGATTTGCCTTGAACAATTCGGACCAAAGAGGGTCATGTTTGGCTCGAATTTCCCGGTCGACAAACTCTATGGCAATTACACATCGCTGGTACAGGCTTACCGTGATCTGGTTCCGGCTGAGGCCCAATCGGCTGTGTTCAGAGAAACCGCCGCACACTTCTATGATCTCAAGATGCCCTGAGAATGCTATTCATCCTTGAAACAATAAGGTTCTGTCGCAGATTTCTTTGAGAACTGCACAGACGGAGCTGGAGAGGCGATTTTCCCGCCAGTTGTTAGGCCGGTAATCGGCTCTCAGGAGTCATCTCGACTTCCGCCCATCTGACAGCGATGACTTTGACGTTCCGGCACTCAAACGCAACGGGGACAGTCGTTCCGGGGAACCCGTAGGAATGGGGAAGCCTTCCTAAAGATAATGGAGCTCGTTTCGGACCCATGAGGTGTTGGTATTCAAGGCTTGAATTGACAGAATCTTCAACATTGATCCTGTGCAGATGGGTTCGTCACAGATTAATTGGGTTTGCCCGCGAGGGTCCCAAGGCAAAAAACCCGGAAGAGAGCGTGATACGGAGGTAAAGCAGTGACCCAACAGAACTGGAGCCAGGCAATTCTCGACCGGCTCAAGTCCGAAGGAAGTCGTCTGGCCATACCTGACGGATACCAACTGTTTGCACCGGGCGCTTACGATGAGGTGTTTTTGATCATTCGTTCGGGCATCGTCCGAGTGGAACAAACCAGCCCGTCAGGGCGGACCGTTGTTCTTTATCGGGTTGGCCCGTACGACAGTTGCGTTATGACGACCTCGTGCATGTTGTCGGACATCCCCTATTCAGGGTTCGGTTATGCCGAGGGGCCGGTGACGGCGCTGGCCATCGGGCGGGACAAGTTCAACACGTTGCTGGCCACAGATGCAGAATTTCGAGGTGCGGTCTTCATGGCGTTTTCACAACGCATTGTTGAACTGTCCGAGGTTATCGATGATCTTCTACTTAACCGGATGGACCTGAAATTGGCGCAGTGGCTTTTGGATCAAGGCGCACATTCGGGCGATATCCGCACCACGCACCAGCGCATTGCGGCCGAACTGGGCAGCGCACGCGAAGTCATGTCCCGTATCCTCAAGGATTTTGAACATCGGGGATGGGTCAGGCTTGAGCGAGGTGTGATTTATCTGCAGGATCGCCCAGCCCTGCACCACCATGCCAGAACGGGAGTTGTGTGACCTCGTCACATAACACGGTTTGGAAAACAGCGAATCTTGGACCAGATAATCAAGGAGATTCGACCATGCAATTCACGTCTAATGTTGGTTCTGTCGACCGGGTTCTGCGCCTGATCCTCGGTGGCGTGCTGATCCTTCTGGCACTGACCGGCACCATCGGCCCCTGGGGTTGGCTTGGAGCTGTGTTTGTGCTGACGGCCTTCATGAAATTCTGCCCGATTTATGCGCTTCTGGGTCTGTGCACCAACAAGCAAGCCAAGCCGTAACACGTCCTACCCTTGCCTCGCGCAACACTGGGATTCGTCTGGGTTCCGGCGTTGTGCGGCGGGCGCGGCGTTCCTCGGGGCATCCACTGTTGTCCATCCCCCAGCTGACAACCGGCACCAAATTCGAAAGGTGTCAGCATTCGGGCCAGCATGTCGCCTTCTACCCCTAGCACCAGACCGCTACGCAGTTGCACAACCCGGATGCCCATACCCACGATTGGCGCAGCGGCGCGCTCCCATGTGTCGCACACCTCATGGATGAAGACGGGGTGGTAGGTGTCGTCTTCGGTGAGGATCTCGTCTTGCCGCGGCCCATACCAGCCCACGGCGGAACCGGTGATTAGGCAAGATGGTTTTTGATCCAGCCTGCGGATCAGTGCGACGAAATCTTTCGTCATCACGACCCGAGACTGCAGGATGCGCGCGTTTCCGACGCGTCCAATGCGCGTTTGCCACCAGCTCACCTGCCAGATTGACGATGGCGTCAAAGCGCTCTGTGTTGTCAATTTGCTCGAGTGAGGTGATCAGGCGTACCGGATGGGGCAATGCGTCGGCCTTTTGCAGGTTGCGGGTCAGGACGGTGACGTGGTGGCCACCAGCAACCAGGGCCTCGACCAGACGTTGCCTGATGAAACCGGTGCCACCCGTGATCAGCAGATGTTGTCGGGGCGCGAGTTGCGTGACCAGAGAGGCCGCGTTGACGGCATTCAACCGCGTGCTGCGTGCGGCCGCCAGCAAATCGCGCGCGCTGAACAGCGCCACACCAAACGCGGCAAGGGTAGCCATGATGCTCCAACTGCCGTGATGGACAGCCATTCGCCGTCCAATTCGCCCTTCGTGCCGATGAAAACGATCTGGCTTCCAGGCGCTCGCACCGTCGAACAGATCGAAGGACTTGTGGAAGCTCTCTCGCACGGTGCGTTGCCGGAACCTGTCACGCAGCAGATCGAAGCCCTGATTGCACGTGAACCGGAAGACACGCCGGACAGGGCACGTTGAAAGAAACCCATTGCGGGCAGTGGGCGAACGCCTGATTTGTTTGCAACTGGCCTTTTTGCCTGAGCGCTACCATCTGGCAGTAGGGCATGCGGCGACCAATCTAATGGAAGTTGAGAGTCCTATTTATCCTATGCTGCACTGTCGTCGAAAGCCGATTGCTGAGAAGCTCTATAAAAGACGCTTGACCTGAAGTAGCTTCAGGACTGTAGGAGCCTGGGCGAAAGGGTCTGATAGTATGATGATTTCAGAAGTTGCCGGACTCACCGGGCTCAGCATCTCGACAATTCGCTTCCATGAGAAATCGGGGCTATGCCCTTCATCCAACGCGGCTCGGATGGCAAACGCAGGTTCAAGAAGACAGATGTCGATTGGTTGGAGTTATTGGCGTCACTTCGCTCGACAGGAGTGCCTTTGACGGAAATGCGATCTTTTGCAGAGCTCTACGCATCTGGCGACGGCAAGGTCCCTGAGCGCAAAGCTGTCCTGTTGGCGCATAGGCGACGACTTGACGACCATCTCGCCATGGCTCTGCTTGATTCCGGGTGTCTGTCTCATCTCCACTCCTTGGTGGTTACGATGTGCCAGAAACCCTCTCTTATCAAATCAACCTAAACTGTCCCATTCGCGCTGACGTCAGACAATATAGATCACACCCCAGATGCCAAAGCCCCACCCCGAGGGTTGATCCGGCCAGAAGTCCATGGTGACAGGAAACTGTTCGGGCCGGTAGCCTGCGAATTCATTTGTCATCAATGGCGACGGCTCAAACACAACAGACGCCAGTGCAACTGTCATCGCAAGAATGGGTAGATTTTGTTCATCAGGACAGGTCCTTCTGTTCGGGTCCCATCCCGGTTCAGCGTCGTGCTTCGTGGTCCGGGCGCATGGTCGCGATCAACTCGGCCACCTTGATGCCGAATTTGCGCATCTCGGACTTGTTCATGATGACTCCGTTTTCAGTTAGGTAAAGCCAGTCGGTTGCTGTCAGCGTGTGACCGCCCGCGTCTTCCGGCAGAATGATCTGGTACTCCATCTTGATTGTTGACCCAGAAACGACTCCTCGTGCCTCGCCGACAATGTCGTCGGCGGTGGCGGTGAACGTGTTGCCGTCGCTGAGCTTCAGGAACCATTTGCGACTTTGCTTTTTGCCGTTTGAATAGGTGAACTCTTCGCTCAGCGTACCAGTGTCGCCGTCCCATTCACCGACCATTCTGGCAACGAAGCTGTTCGTCATCTTTCCGGTTGGGCCATAAATCAGACCTTCGGAGAGGATTTCACCGCTCAGGTGGGTTTTGAGCGAAAAGGCAGGGCTTGTATCGGCATAGTCTGACGAGGTTTGTGCGCGAAAACTGAGAAACATGGACTTTGCCGCCATGACCAGAGCGGCAAGAATGAGCAGGGCAGTAAGGAGTTTCATTGGGTTGGGTTCTCCGTAGGAAGCGCCAGGACAAGCGCCAAGGCGCCGAGTTTCAGGATGCAGGGAAGGACGGCATAAGAGATGTTCAATGTATTCAGGGCCTCAGTGCTGTTTGTCGCGCCGGGTCTAAAGCCACTGCTTTCCAGCACGGGCAGAACAGCGAAAGCGGCCACAGCAAGGCCAAGTTTGCCCGCAAAGGACCAGATGCCAAAAGCTAACGATGCCTTTAGACCCGCCCGGGTCAGCGCCACCGAAAACATAGCCGGAAGGATAACCATATCGGCCCCCAGGGCGGCGCCGGATGCCAGGCAGATCACCGCAAAGCCAACCTGACTGCCGGGTGTTAGGAACGCGGCCCCGACAAAGCCGAGGATTGCCAAGGGCATGGCGACCAACAGCGTGGCCTTCGAGCCCATTCTTTGGCTCAGACGGGCCCATAGCGGCACGCTGAAACCTGCGCTGAGAAAGAACAGGATCAACAAGGGGCCGGCTTTGCCCGGCAGTTGTAAGCGGTCTTCCACGAAAAAAAGAAACAATGTCGAGGTAATGGCAACAGGTAGGCTGTTGACCAGTGCCAACACGAGAAGTCTCAGAGCGCCAGTTTGGCGTAGCGCACCAAGGGACATACGGTCGCCTTCGATGGGTTCGCGACGCCAGATCGGCAGGGTGATCACGGCAACGACAAGGGCCAGCGCTCCAAGAAACAGGCCAAACGCTTCGTATCCCTGACCGGTGGCCCCAAGGGTGACAAGGAAAGCCGGTGCAATGGCGGCAATCACCACGCCAGCCAGCATGCCACCCTCACGAAACGCCGCCAGCGTCATCAGAGAGCGTGGCGTCGGTGTGGCTGCCAGAGTGGCGCTGCGTCCATAGAGCAGGATCATGCCAAGACTGTAGGCCGAGAAGAGCAGAACAAGGATTGCCACCAGACGTGGCATCGCGTTTGGCCCCGGTTGAGCGGTGAATAGCAATGGAAAGCCGATCGCCAGCCCAAGCGCCGCGGCGCTGGCAAACAGGATTTGTGCCCGTGGCCAGCGGTCGATTGCCCAGCCAATCAGTGGGTCCTGAACAAGATCGACCAGCCGGATGACCAACAGGATCGTGCCAATTGCCCCCAGCCCGATGCCAAGCTCGACCGAAGCAAACCGCGGCAAGTGGATGTAAAGCGGAATGCCAGCCGCGGCCAGCATCAGCGCATAGAGGCTGACACGCGGGTAAAGCATCACTCGCCCTTCAGTTTCCGGGTGAAGGATTCCGAACGTGTGTTTTCGCCAAGAAAGATCGACATGAACCTGTTCTTGATCCTAGGATGGCTTAGCGTGCAAACCCGTTTTCCATTGTGCCAGAACCCGATTTGGTTTGGCCCCTTGGAGATGGCGACATAGCGGTCACCCTTGCGTACATCGTTGAAACACATTTCCAACTGGCCGCGCGCCGGCAGGGTGGCCCCGGTACGGCTCAGTTCGCGCATGGTGGCTTCGACCAGATCAAGTTCTGTCAGGTTGCGGAGGTATTTCAGCTCGAGCCCGAAATCCTTGCTCCAGTCCAGAGGTGCTCCGGACTTGGTGAAGAGCTGAGCTTCGTAGAGCGGGAGGCCTATATAACGAAAAGTTGCCGTGCCGCGCGTTTCGGCATCGGGCAGCACAGATTTGATTGCGGACGCCTGCGTACCCGTGGGCGACGCGAGCAAGGCAAAAGCAAAGACAAAACTACGCATGGGCCATCTCCACTTGAACGACATTGGTATGCCCCACGGCAAAGGACGCGGCACAGATCTCGAGATAGTACTGCCAGTTGCGGAAGAAGCTCTCGCCATATCCCAGTTCCGAAACGCGACGCTTTTGCGCGGTAAGGTTATTGGCCCAGTTCCGACAGGTTCGGGCATAATCCTGCCCGAAAGCAAAGCTGTCGCAAGCTGTGAATCCAGCGTTACTGGCTTGGGCCTCGATAACACGGTCCGACAGCAGCATGCCGCCAGGGAAAACGTATTGGCGGATGTAATCGGACGAGGACTTGTATGTGTCAAAAAAGCTGTCTTTGACGGTGATCGCTTGCAACAACACGCGCCCACCCTCGGCCAAGCTGCGCTTGAGCGTTGCAAAGTAGCTGGGCCAGTAGCGCTCGCCCTCGGGGGTGCGCAGGATCAGCTGCCCGTCATGCAGTCGCTCGCAGGTCGATAGAAAATTCGATTTCAGAGCCTTGTTGATCAAGCGCATTTTCCATTCCTGTGATTAGGTGACGTTCATTCAGGGCGCGCACGACGCGCATTGCACTGGCGATACCGTCCTCGTGAAACCCGTGCCGGTTCCATGCTCCGGCAAACCATGTCCGGTTGCGTCCCTGCATTTCCCGAATGTCGCGCTGTGCCTTGAGCGCTGCCTTGTCAAACATCGGGTGGGCGAAGTTCGCTACGTCATAAACTTTGTCCTGAGGGATCTCGGTCGACGGGTTCAGGGTGACGAACAGGGGATCGGATTCAGGGATATTCTGCAGCCTGTTCATCCAATAAGTGAGGCCGATGTCGCCATCCTGCGACCGGTACGCCCAGCTCGACCAGCAGGCGCGCCGCCGGGGCATCTGATTTTCATCACAATGCAGAACAGCCGTATTGGGTTGATAGCGGATGTTACCAAGAGCGGCTGCTTCGGCGTGTGTCGCGTCTTGCCCCAAGATCTGGAGGGCCTGGTCCGAATGGCAAGCCATGATGATCTCGTCAAAAGAAGCCGATAGGCCCTTGTCAGCAAAGATGCGCACTTCATGCGTGTCGCGCTGGACATGCCGAACCGGTGCATCGGTGCGAATGACACAGCCGCGAGCCAGAAGCGCGGATTCCAACCGGCGGACATATTCGATGCTGCCACCTTTCACCGTCCACCACTGATGTTCGCCAGATCCGGCTAAAAGTGCGTGGTTGCGGAAGAATTGTACCAGCGATTTCGCCGGGAATTGGTCTATATCTTCAACCGGGGTTGACCAGATCGCTCCGCACATCGGCATCAGGTAGTTGTTGCGGAACCAATCGCCGAGGCCCAGCTCCTCGACCAGTTCACCAATGGTCTTGTTGTCATCCGTAGCGGCAGCCTCGGCACGCTTTCCAAAGCGAATGATGTCCGCAATCATCTTGTAAAACTGCGGTCGCAGCAGGTTACGTTTTTGCGCAGTGATCGATCCCACGTTGTTCAGACCGTATTCCAGCCAGCCATCATTGATGCTGGCGCCAAAACTCATCACGCTCTTGATCACCGGAACGTCGAGATCACGGAACAGCCGCGTCAGGTAGGGATAGGTTACGTAGTTGAACACGATGAAACCGGTGTCGACCGGTTGGTCGCCGTTCTTGCCCGCCATCACGGTTCGGGCATGCCCGCCTAGACGCGGGGATGCTTCAAACAGGGTGACGTCATGGTAGGGCGCCAGATAATAGGCGGACGAGAGGCCCGATATACCACCGCCGACAATTGCGATTTTCTTTCTTGGGCCGTGAATCTGATCGAACATGCCGTCCTCATCTTTACAACGTTATGAGGCTGTTACGCGGCGCCGGTCAAATTGGATCAGAAAAGCACGAGAATAGTTTTCAACGCGTTCTGATCCATGAGCCGCGCAGCCGCGTATAGGACACATGATGCTGGAACATATTCAGGCCCAAACCCTGCATGCCCGACGCGGAAAGCTGAAGAACACCTTCAGCTACGGTGTCGATTTTGTGTTGACCGATCTTGGTGTTAAGGCGCCTTGGCTGTTGTCGCGAAACCGGTTCAATCTATGGTCACTGTGGGATCGTCAGCATGGCGGAACACGGGGTGACGGGCGCGGGTTGGCGTGGTTCAAGCAGGTTCTGCAAGAGAGTGGGTTACGAACCAAGGACGCACAACTTTTGCTTCTGACCCAGCCAAGCTTCCTTTGGTTTCATTTCAACCCGGTCAGCTTTTGGATTGCGCTGGTTGATGGCACCCCGAGGGCCTTTGTTGCCGAGGTTAATAGCACCTTCGGCCAGCGACATTGCTATTTTTGCGCACACGAAGGATTTCGCCCGATCGCACGTAGTGACACTCTGGTTGCCGAGAAACTCATGCACGTGTCTCCGTTTCAGAGAATTGCAGGTCACTACCGGTTCAATTTCGGCTTCAGTGACACACGGATCGACATTCGCATTTCCTTTGAAAATGAAGACCAGGGCGTTCTGGCTACGCTATCCGGAGAGCGGCGTGCGGCAACAAACAGGTCGCTCCTTTGGGCCGCCGTCCGCCGACCCTTGGGTGCGGTGCGGGTTTTGGCGCTGATCCATTGGCAGGCGGCGATCCTGTATCTGAAACGCGCGCCGTTTCTTCGGAAACGCCCTGCGCCCGCGGCTCTTATAAGCGAAAGCCAGCCGTTAGGTGACGTCGGCAAATGACCGATTTCCTAAACAAGACATATTGGCTCATCGGAGCTAGCGAAGGATTGGGGCGAGCCCTTGCGAAGCGACTGGACGCAGAAGGTGCGCACCTGATCTTGTCGGCGCGTAATCGCGAGCGACTGAATGCCCTGAATGCCGAGTTGACCAGTGCAACCGTGCTTGCGCTGGACGTGACCGATGGCGACTCCGTGCGTCGCGCGGCGCAGGCGGTGGGTGATGTGGACGGTGTGATTTATAATGTCGGCGCCTACGAGCCCATGGGCACAACAGAGTGGGACAGCGAAACCGCGTTGACCATGGTGGATGTCAATTTCACCGGGGCGATGCGTGTCTTGGGCGAAGTGGTGCCAAGGATGGTTGCGCAGGATCGGGGCGACATTACCCTGATCGGATCACTGGCGGGATATCGCGGTCTTCCCGCCGCGATCGGGTATGGCGCCAGCAAGGCTGCATTGATCAGCCTTGCCGAAACCATGCGTTTTGATCTTAGAGACAGCGGAGTATTTGTGCGTCTGATCAATCCCGGTTTCATCAAGACCCGCCTGACCCTGAAAAACAAATTCCGTATGCCCATGTTGATGACGCCCGAAGATGCCGCGACCCGTGTGTTGAAGGCCATGACAAGGCGCCGTTTCCGCACGGATTTCCCGGCGCCGTTTTCCTGGGTGATCCGCGCGCTCGCAATTCTGCCGGACTGGCTGGTTTATCGCGGGAAGTAACGCCGTTTCCAACTTGTTCCGAAACGATGGGGCTGCCGAGTTTTCAGCAGCCCCAGATTGTTGGCGGTGCCCTGCCACGACGAACAGGTTATTGTCCTTAGTTACGGGCTGGTCGCGTGACGGGAAGCGACCGTGTTGCACGGATCGCTCGAATTCCTTCGGCGGCACGTTTTCAGAAAGGCCCGGCCAGAATGCCCTTTTAGTTCAACGATCCTGTTCGGACGGAGTTTGTGACAGAACCAATTACATGCGTCCGGTGAGTATCTTAGCCAGATCAGGTTCAACCTTTTGGGTTTTTTCCAGATCCAGGCTGTTTTTAACGTGAAGAAGGTGGTGTTGGATGCTGTCTACCGCAGATTGCGGGTCACCACTCGCGATCGCATTGATGATCGACGCGTGCTCATCATCGGGGCAAGATGAGTCCTTGTTGGTTCCAAACAGCGCCACGATCAGAGAAGACCGGGTCACCAGTTCCCTGACGACGCGAGTGAGAACTGCGTTGTTGTGGCATTTAGCTAACTCGACATGAAATTCACCAGAGAGCCTGATAATTTCTGTTTGGTCGTTCCTTGCCCTAGCCTCATCTTCTTTTTTGATATGAAGCCGCAACGCTTTGACCCCCGCGTTGCTAATTTCTCGCGTCAAATCCCGAACGATACCGGTTTCGATCATCAAGCGGGCCTCAAACACGTCTCGGGCTTCTTCGGGGCTTGGGCAAGCAATGAATGCACCGCGGTTGGAATGAAGTTCAACAATGCCTTGGCTACTTAACAACAACAATGCGCGGCGGACGCGCATGCGACCAACGCCAAAGGTCTCACATAAGGTTTGTTCACTCAATTTGGTTCGTGGAGCCAGCTTTTGTTCCATTACGGCGGAATAAATTCGATCAACGATCAATTGCTCATCCGGATCAGATTGGACGGTGTCGAGTATTTGTTGTGCGTCTGTCATCTGGTTTCAATTCGACTGGAATTCTTGTGCGTTTTTCTTAGACGCACGGCTTCTGACTGACAATATATTGAGTATTTGTTCACAATATCAACACTGCCATTCATTAAAAAATGTTGACATAGATTGTTAACAATGTTGAGTTTGGCAGCATCACCGGGATTCGACCTGTGACTCAATGACCTTTGCAAGCGCCCGAAAGAGGCGCCCGAACCTCAATAGGGAGGAAAAAATGAAACGCAGAAATCTGATGAAATCATCGGCGGCCCTGGCGCTGGCCATATCCGTTCTGGGCTCCACCGCCTGGGCGGAAAACCCGGTTCTCAAGATTGGCTTTGTTGGTGTGACTTCAGGTCCGGCAGCGGCCTGGGGCATCTCGAACCAGCGCTCGATGGAAGCACGCGCTGACTGGATCAATGAATCCGGCGGCTACAAGATCGGTGATACCACTTACGATATCGAAATCGTCTCGTTCGATGACCAGAAAGACCCCAAGCGCGCAATCGCGGGCATGGAGAAGATGGCACAGGAAGGCATCCACTATGTGGTTGGTCCGAATGTGGATGACGGCGCTGCTGCCGTGCGCCCTGTGGCCGAGGCTCAAGGGATCATGTATTTCCCATATGCCTTCCCGAAAGAGCTTTATACAGCGCCCGCGTCAAACGCGGTTCTGGGCATGGTCGCGAACTATCAGTCCGGCCCGGCGATTTACGAATACCTGCGCGACGAAAAAGGCGTGAAGACCGTGGCCTTTGTTGCGGCAAACGAGTCCGACCCGCTAAGCCAGCGCGACGGCGGTATCGCGGCAGCAAATGCGCTGGGTCTGGAAGTTGTTTCTGACAACGTAACCTATCAGGTGGATACGACTGATTTTACCCCGGTTCTGACGCCTGTAATGCGCACGCAGCCTGATCTTCTGGTTCTGTCCGGCGTCTCCCCGGCCAATGCACCTCAGTTGATCCGGTCTGCGCGCGAACTGGGGTATCAGGGCATCATCTCGACCGAGACTGCGCAGGATGCGACGGTTCTGCGCGAAGGTGCGGGCGATCTGGCCAACGGGTTCATCTCGGTCGGCGGTGCATCTACACCTGAAATCGCATCGGACGACATGAAGGAATTCGTCAAGCGTTACACCGATATGTTCGGCGAATATAACGATGAATCGAATACCAAGGTCTATGCACTGGAGTATATTCTGGCGACTTTGAACGCCAACCCGGCGGGTATTGACGACGTCAAGGCGTTTCAGACCACGATGGACACGTTCGAAGCACCGAACCCCTTCATGAAGGGTGACGCCGTGATGCGCTATGTCGGAACAACCTCCTTCGGACAAAAGCGCCAGATTGCGGTCCCGCTGGTAGTGAATGTCTACCAGGACGGAGAGTTTGAAACACTCTTTGTCGCTGAAGTCGACTGAGCCGGAACTCCCCAAGACAAGGCGAAAGCCTAACGAGCCACTCAAACTCCCGGGCTGATGATCGGCCCGGGAAACCCGAACCCAACGCGGGACTATCATGGAACAGATACTAGCAAACGGCATCTACCTGGGCGCGCAATATGCGATGATCGCCTTAGGTTTGACGCTGATCTTTGCCCTGATGAACGTACTGAATTTTGCTCATGGACAGATGTACGTTCTCGGCGGCTTTGTGACCTACACCTTCTACGGACAACTTGGCTGGCCTTTCATCCTTGCGCTGCTGGCGTCCTGTATCACTCTGGCCGTGCTTGGGGCGCTGATAGAACGGTTTCTGTTCGCCCCAGTCATACGACGATCGTCGCGCGAAGAAAGCACAATGCTGTTGGCAGCGGGACTGGCGTTTCTGTTTGACGCGGTCATTCTGTTGGTCTTTGGAGAAAAACAGCGCGGTGTGCCCAAGATCGTCAACGGAGTCTTCAACTGGGATTTCAAGTTGATCATGCCATATGACCGTATTTTGATCTGCGTGCTGGCTATCCTGTCGATCGCCACTTTCATCCTGTTTATGCAATACTCCAAAACTGGCCGTGCCCTGCGTGCGCTGGCGCAGGACAGAACCGCTGCCCAACTGATGGGCGTCAATGTCGCTCGGTACTCCATGATTGGGTTTGCCTTGGGCGCGATGCTGGCCGGATTGGTCGGAGGATTGCTGGTGACCATCACAGGCGTCAATCTGGGCATGGGCGGGCCAACCTCGATCAAAGCATTCATGATGGTGATGATCGGCGGTGCAGGCGTGATTTCCGGTGCAATTGCGGGCGGAATTATCCTTGGTTTCATGGAAGCCATCGGTCTGGCCGTTCTGTCTCAATATGGCGACATCACTTACCTGCTGATCTTCGTCTCACTGATGATTTTCCTGGCCATCCGCCCGCAAGGCCTGATGGGCAAACCGTGGGGATAACGCAGTGCCAAAACTTTCAATGATCCAATGGGCCGGTTTGGCGGTCTTCCTGCTGGCCATCTTCATCGCGGTTCCCGGCTTTGTCGCCGCGTCCGGACGGTCTGACCTGTACTACACGCTGACATCGGTGGCATTGCTGTCGATCGCCAGTGCCGGTGTCTGGCTTACTTTCTATATCGGCCGCATTAACATCGGGCAGGGCGCTTTTGCCCTGATCGGAGCTTATGTCTCGGCCATTCTGGTGACCAAGGCTGGCATTTCGTTCTGGCTGTCCCTGCCGCTTGCGGGCCTCTTTGCAGCTGGTGTGGCGGTTCTGATCGGCCTGCCGATCCTGCGGCTGCGGGGTGTGTATTTTGCAATGATCTCACTGGTGCTGACACAGGTCGTCACCTTGACTGCGCTGGCCCTGCCCGTCACCAATGGTGCCAAGGGCATCACTTCGATCCCGCTTCCGGGTGGGGTGTCGATCCTTGGTATCCCTCTGATACCCGATTTCGGAACGCTGGAGAACCCAAGGCTGGCCTTCTACTACACGGCCTGCGTTCTGATGGTCCTGACCTTTGCCGCCATGTACCGGCTGGTGAATTCGCGCCTTGGCCATCTTTGTCGCTCGATGCAGCAGAATGAGGAACTGGCCAGCTCCATCGGTGTGAACATCTCGTATATCCGGGTCATCGTCTTTGCCATCTCGTCCTTTCTGGGCGGCATTGGCGGCGCGATGTTCGGATCGATTGCGCAATCGGTTTATCCGTCCAGCTTTCAGGTCGCCGACAGTGTGAACTTCATGCTGAACTGCTTCCTCGGTGGTCTGGGATATGTGTTTGGCCCGATGCTGGGCACGCTGGTTCTGTATTTTGGCTGGGACCTGTTGTTCGAATTGGGTCGCTTCCAACTGCTGGCCTATTCCAGCTTGCTGATCATCCTGATGCTGTTCCTGCCCAACGGGCTGCTTAGCCTGCGTCTGCCCGGCAAGAAAGGAGAGGACAAATGAGCCATCTTCTGGAAGTCCGCCACGTCACCAAGAAATTTGGTGGCCTAACCGCGAACAGCAACATCTCGTTCAACGTCAATGAGAACGAGATCCTGTCGGTGATCGGACCGAACGGTGCGGGTAAAAGCACGCTGTTCAAGATGATTTCGTCCTTTCTGCCGACCACGACCGGAGAGGTGCTGTTCAAGGGTGAGAGGATTTCAAACCTGAAACCGCACGCAGTGGCGCGTAAAGGCGTTGTCCGTACGTTTCAGGAAACGACGATCTTCAAATCCATGACAGTGCGCGAAAGCATCATCGTCGCGCAGCACTTACGGGCCCGTGCCTCGCTGGCCGGGTATTTCTGGGGCACAAAAACGGCGCATGAGGATGTTGACAGTTTCGGGCAATATGCCGACGATCTAATCGATTTCCTCGGAATGACCGAGATCGCCAACGAACAGGCCTCAAACCTGCCACAGGGAAACCTGCGGGCGTTGGGGATCGCGATTGGTCTGGCAACAGATCCCAAGGTGTTGCTGCTGGATGAACCCTTCGCCGGGATGAACCATGACGAGACCATGAAAATGGTCAATCTGGTGCGCAAGGTGCGGGATGACCGGGGGGTGACCGTTCTACTGGTAGAACATGACATGCCTGCGGTGATGAATATCTCGGACCGGATCGTCGTGCTGAACTTCGGTGAGATGATCGCCGAGGGCACACCGGTAGAAATCCAGAACAACGAAAAAGTTATCGAAGCCTATCTGGGCAGCGCCGACGACGAGATTGGGATCTGAGCCATGACCAAGATGTTAGATTTCAAGGACGTCGAGCTCTACTACGATCACGTCTATGCCCTTAAAGGGGTATCAATTGATCTTGAGCAAGGCGAAACAGTTGCTCTGATCGGCGCCAATGGGGCAGGCAAAAGCTCGATCCTGCGGGCGATTACCGGGCTGGCGAAAATCAAATCCGGATCGGTGGCGTTTGAAGGTGAAGATATCGCCGGAACCAACCCGGCCGAGATTGTCTCGAAAGGCATCGCAATGGTTCCAGAAGGGCGGCGCGTCTTCCCGTACATGTCGGTAAAAGACAATCTTCTGATGGGGGCGTTTACCCGCTCAGACAAAGCGGATGTTCAACGCACTCTGGATTCGGTTCTGGAACGGTTTCCGCGTCTGAAAGAGCGCTACAGCCAGTCGGCAGGAACCTTGTCGGGTGGCGAGCAGCAGATGATGGTGATCGGGCGCGCTCTGATGGCTAAGCCACGCCTGCTGTTGCTGGATGAGCCGTCGTTGGGAATTGCGCCCAAACTGGTGCAGGACATTGCGCGGTCTATTGTGGCTATCAACCGGGACGAAGGTGTGTCTGTACTGCTGGTGGAACAGAACTCGCGCATGGCGCTGTCGATATCGCACCGCGCCTATGCACTAACCACAGGAAATGTGGTGATCTCCGGCAATTCCAAAGAGCTTTTGACCGATCCACGTATCAAAGCCGCCTATCTGGGCGGGGAAGTGTGAGTATGTTGTGAAACTGCTGGTCGTCAATCCCAACACTACAAGTTCCATGACCCGTAAGATTGCGAAAGCGGCGCACGCTTGTGCACATCCCGAGACCGAGATCATAGCAGTGAACTCGCAAGATGGCCCGGCCAGTATTCAGGGGTATCTGGATGTTTCGACCTGCGTTCCGGGTCTGCTGGATGTGGTGAAGGCACACCCGGACGTGGACGCCATTGTTGTGGCGTGTTTCGACGACACCGGAGTCGACGCTGTGCGCTGTATAACTTCGGCGCCGGTCATCGGCGTCGGGGAAGCGGCCTACCACGCGGCCTCCATGATAAGCCCAAAATTCAGTGTAATTACAACCTTGTCCCGGTCTCTCGCAGGATTGGAAGCAAATTTGCTGCGCTACGGTTTGGATCGCAGATGTGTTCGGGTTCGGGCATCGGATGTACCGGTTCTGAAGCTTGAGGAAAACGATCCGGCGACCATCGACAAAATAAGGGTCGAAATTCGCGCCGCAATTGAGGAGGATAGAGCGGAAGCAATTGTTTTGGGCTGTGCGGGAATGACCGACCTCATGGCGCACCTATCGGAAGAATTCAAACTACCCGTTGTCGATGGCGTTGCCTGTGCCGTTACCTTTGCCGAAGCTTTGGTCAAAGCCAAGCTCACGACTTCGAAACTTTGTTCCTATTCCTAGGTGCTTGTTCCCAGAGTTTGATGGTGTGATAAATTCTTTGGAATCGGATAGGGGCTTTGGGACCACGTCGTCGCTGGAGCGACTTGTCTATGCATGCCGTCAAAGCAGAAATACGGTGGTCGCAGGCTTTCAGCACAATACTGAACTCGGAGCTTGAGTTTAAACCAAAGGCTGTCGCGATTTAGAGTAAGCGGCAGACGGTAGCGACAAGATGCCATCAACCAATTTTATCTTGAGGGAGTATGCGATTGTCGTTGTCTTCCAATGGCAACCACTCTTGCCTTTGGATAACACCCCCGATCAGCTTCGCCCACATTTGCAGAATCCGCTCCACAAGATGCCGTGACTAAGCACCAAACCAATCCTTGTAAGATCGCTGAAAAAGTTCGGCTTGCTCAATACTTTTGCGACAGTGCCCAATTTAGGTGCCGGAACCCATCGATCCTTTGCGCGTGGAAAGATCAAAGTCAAAGTCTTCGCTATAATTGGCGCTCATGAACATAACAAACCGGTCGTGGAAATGCCTCGTGTGGGCGTGGGCCAGTCTATCAGCCTCCGGCACATCCCTGTCGCGAATAGCGTCAATCATGTCGTAGTGATCCGGGCTCAGAAGATGTTCGGTCGCCGATTCCGCTAGATAATCAAAATGCATGTGCAATATGCGCCGTCCTTCCGAAAGAAGCTGACCATAGGCACGTCCGAGGTAAGGGTTTCTACCTGCTGTGGCGATCACCATGTGAAAGTCGTAGTTCGTCGCCGACATCTCTAGATAGTTGTTTTCGGCGCAGGCGCGATCAAAGGCCTGGGCCTTTTTCGTCATATTCTGGATTTCGTCCTCGGTCCGGTTTTGCGCCGCCAGACGCGTGTTGATCCGCTGTAGAAAATCCAGGGCTTCGACATAGCGGGGAAAGCCTTCAAAGTCGATTGGTGCAACCAGAGTTGAGCGGTTCGACAGCATCACTACCAAACCTTCGGCGGACAACCGAACCAGCGCTTCGCGCACGGGTGAGCGCGACATGGCGAATCGTTCCGACAAGCTGGTTTCATCCAGTGGCGATCCCGGCTTTAGCTCGAGTGTCAGAATCTCCCTCTTGAGTTCGCCATAGACAAACTTCGATCCACGACCCTTTGCGTGCCGTTGAGGAAGTTGCTGTGAATCAACCATTTTTTCTTAGTCCCTAATGAAGTGCCTGGGTCAAGTAGTTCGGCTTCGACTAAGTTTTTATTGACATGTCGCCATCGTGTCGACAGAAATCATGCAGACAAAATGTCGACACAGGGAGGTGAAAATGAAATTTGCCAAGGCTATTGCATCATCAGCGGTGGCGGTTGTTGCTGCGTCTCAGATGGCGCATGCGCAGGTCGCTGAAGACAGCCGTCTGAACACAGTCCTCGAACGCGGTTCGCTTCTGTGTAGCGGCCACAACGGTTCGTTTCTTGGATTTGCCGAGGTTGACGATCAGGGGAACTGGCGCGGTGTGGACATCGATTTGTGCAAGGCACTTGCGGCAGGTCTGTTTGGAACGTCCGAAGGTAACCTTGAGATTGTTCCGATAAGCTGGGCCCAGCGTTGGCCGTCTCTGCAATCCGGTGACATTGACGTTGTCATCAAGGTGTCCGGTTGGACCCAAAGCCGGGACACGGAGCTCAACCTGGCCTATAGCCGCCCGTATTTCATTGGTGCGTTTCAGGCAATGACGCGCACGGATCTCGGCGCCAAGACGATGGCGGATCTGGCCGGAGGGTCCATTTGTGTTGCTGCCGGTACTTCGACCGAGCGCGCCACTGCAACTTATCTCGACACGCATCAGATCGACGCCGAATTGCTGACTTTCGAGAATGGCGACGAACTACGCAATTCCTATTATGAGGGCCGCTGCGACAGTATTATCGAATGGGCGCCCAGCCTTGCCGCAGGGCGTGTCGATGCGCCGGACGGCGCGGATGCTCATGTCATCCTGCCGGATGTGATCGCACTGGAGGCGGAAGGCATCATTGTCCCGGAAGGCGACCCGGATTGGCTGGACGTCCAGAACTGGATGCTGTCCTCGCTGTGGTTCGCCGAAATGGAAGGAATCACGTCGGAGAACATCGACGACATGCGCGCCAACCCGCCTTCAGCGACGGTTGGTACATTTCTGGGAGTAAACCCGGGATATGGTGCGCGCCTGGGTCTGTCGGATGACTGGGCGTACAACATGATCAAAGAGGTCGGCAACTTTGCCGAAATCTACGACCGCAACATCGGATCTGGCTCTCCCTATAACCTGCCGCGTGGGATCAACAATCTCTATAACGCGGGCGGTGTCTTCTATCCGATGATCATCGACTAATACGTCGATGCCTACCGGGCGCAGCCTTTGGATTGCGCCCGGCTCAGGTCAGGTTGCCGCTTGGGGGATAAGCCGATGCAATCACTCATCAAAAGCAGAAAGTTCCGGGATACCGGACTGCAATTCGCATTTGTAGGCGGAATTGCGTCAATGCTGATTGTCATGGTGCTGGTTGGCCGCGCCAATCTCGAGGCGCAGGGAATGACTTCGGGGTTCGGGTTTCTTGAACGGGCCACAGGCTGGCGTATCAGCTTTTCTCTGATCGACTACAGCACGAACTCGACCTATGCGCGGGCAATTCTGGTCGGAATCCTCAATTCCCTGTTCCTTGGCGCTATTGCCCTGCCGATCGCCACGATCATGGGTGTCGCGGTAGGGGTCATGCGGACATCGGGCAACGGAATGGCCGAGCTGGTCGGCACCACATTTGTCGAGCTGTTCCGTAATGCGCCCCTAATCCTGCAGCTGTTGTTCTGGTACACGCTGCTTTTGTCTCTGCCCAGCCCCCGAAATGCAGAACCGATGCTGGGCGGTATCGCCCTGACAGGGCGCGGCATCTATATTCCGGGGCTCAATGTAACCGGTGCTTCTGTTTTTGTCTCCGTTCTGGTCATCGTCGCCGCGTTTGCGGCAGCGCTGTGGCTGGGGGCCAAGCGCTGGCCGGATTTGCATTTGCGAAAAGCCAGCAAGGAGAGAAAACTGCTGTGGTCTGCGGCTCTGGTTGCGGCCATTACAGCGATGTGGCTAGGGCGCATTCCCGAGACGCCCTTGGTAAGTGTTCCCGAAGCAGCCGGTTTGAATTTCCGCGGTGGAATCCGCGTTTCACCGGAACTGATGGCCTGTCTCATTGCCATCGCGATTTACGGCGCAGCCTACATTGCTGAAATCGTTCGGGCCGGCTTCAATGCCATTCCGAAAGGTCAGTCCGAGGCTGGACGCGCCCTAGGTCTGTCCTCGTGGTACATCTTCAGTCGCATTCGCCTTCCGTTGGCCATCCGCATCGTGATGCCAACGCTGATCAACCAGTATGTCTGGCTGTTCAAGGCGACTACGATTGGTATCGCTATCAGCTTCACCGACTTCTTCATGGTGATAAGCACTGCGATCAATCAGTCGGGGCAGACGCTGGAACTGATCGCGATACTGATGGGTGGTTTTCTGATCATCAACTATTCGATGGCCTGGGTTCTGAATCGCGTGAATGATGCGATCAAGCTCAAGGGCACGCAGCTGAGGATCTGAATGATGACCGATCTTTCAATTCCAAACACGCCTGCGTTCGGCAAGATCAAGAAACACTATTTTGCGACCCCACTGAATAGCGCGATCACCGTTCTTCTTGCAGCATTCACGGCCTGGGTTTTGTGGAACCTTTTCAACTGGGCGGTTCTCGAGGCGATCTGGGGCTATGGCAAGAACGAGGAGTGCCGCGCGCACGAGCATGGGGCCTGCTGGTCCTTTGTTGCGACGCGCTGGCGGATCGTGCTGTTCGGCCTCTACCCGTTCGAGGAACAGTGGCGCTCGGCGCTTGCCTGTATCGTCATGCTGGTAGTCGCGATCCTGTCCTGTGTTCCGGTGTTCTGGAATGCAATGCGCCTGCCGATTTTGTGGGTCGCCGGGTTCGGAGCCTTTTACATTCTGATGCGCGGTGGTGTCTTTGGCCTGACACCCGTGGTCGAGCGTGACTGGGGCGGGCTATCCCTGACGGTGTTCATATTTTCCGCCGTCTGCTTGATGGGCATGCCGTTGTCGATTGTTTTTGCCCTGCTGCGTAGGTCTGAACTGCCTTGGATCGCCAAAACCATGGCGCTGGTGATCGACGTCATCCGGTCCTTGCCGCTGCTGTCGATCATGTTCACCTTCGCCATCGTCTTGCCATTCGTGCTGCCGGGCTGGGCGATCGGTGACAAGCTGTACCGCGTGATCGTTGGCTACGCGATTTTCTTTGCTTGCTATCAGGCCGAGATCATACGTGGCGGCATGCAGGCTATTCCGGCTGGTCAGGAAGAGGCCGCCAAGGCGCTTGGCATGGGCTACTGGCACCGGATCGGGTACATCGTGCTGCCGCAGGCCTTTCGCAACGCATTGCCGCCGACGATCAACCAGTTCGTCATCACGTTCAAGGAAACCTCGCTGGTCACCATTATCGGCTTCTTCGATATCTTGGCCTCGGGCCGTGCCGCCGCTGGTACCGCCGACTGGAGCTTTGCGACGATCGAAATGTACGTGTTTGTCGGCCTCATCTTCTTTGTCTTCGTGTTCTCACTGTCCCGCTATGGCGCCTATCTGGAACGCCGCATGAGCGTTGGCAGCCGTTGAGGAGGAAATCACATGTCTGAGCAAGCCATCTCGATCCGTGCCATGAACAAGTTCTATGGCGGCTTTCACGCGCTGAAGGACATCGATCTTGACGTTGGTCGGGGTGAGAAAGTGGTCATTTGCGGCCCGTCGGGGTCGGGAAAATCCACCCTGATCCGCTGCATCAACCGGCTTGAAGAACATCAGGCTGGGACCATAGAAGTTAACGGCATTCCGCTGGATGACAATGTCGACAACATCGACGAAATCCGGCGCGAGGCGGGAATGGTATTTCAGAACTTCAATCTGTTCCCGCACATGACCATTCTTGAAAACTGCACGCTGGCTCCGACGCTTGTGCGCAAAAAGTCCCGCGAAGAGGCCGAGCAAATTGCCATGTCCTATCTGGAGCGGGTCAAGATCCCAGAACAGGCTCACAAATATCCCGGTGAGCTTTCGGGAGGCCAGCAGCAGCGCGTGGCCATCGCCCGCGCCCTGTGCATGGCGCCTGAGATCATGCTGTTCGACGAGCCGACTTCGGCGCTGGATCCCGAGATGATTTCTGAGGTGCTGGATGTGATGGTCGGACTGGCCGAGGAGGGCATGACCATGGTCTGCGTGACGCATGAGATGGGATTCGCACGTCAGGTGGCGGATCGGGTGATCTTCATGGCGGAGGGCGAAATCATCGAACAGGCCCCGCCTGGCGAGTTTTTCGAGAACCCTAAAAGCGAACGCACCAAAACCTTTCTTGGTCAGGTCCTCGGTCACTGATCATGGCGATGGATTCTCACGACATATCCACCCACGACGCCGAAGTGGACGCACGCAATGATGCGCTTCAGATCTACGTAAATGGCGAGCTTGTGCCCAAGGAAGAGGCCAGCGTCTCTGTTTATGACAGCGGCTTCATGCTGGGCGATGGCATGTGGGAAGGTTTGCGATTGTATGATGGCGAATGGGCCTTTTTCGACGAACATATGGACCGACTCTTCAATTCACTCAAATCGGTCTCGATCGATATCGGCATGGGCCCCGAGGACATACGGGGCATTCTGGATCAGACGGCAGCGGCCAATGGCATGATCTCCGACGCCCATTGCCGTCTGATGATCACACGCGGTCGCAAGGCGAAACCGTTTCAGCACCCGGGCCTCAGCAGGTTCGGCCCAACGATTGTTGCGATTATTGAACACTCCAAACCCGCTGAGGGTCTGCAATCGCAGGGTATCCGGCTGGCCACCGTGCCGCAGGTCCGGGGGTTGCCGACCAGCCAGGACCCGAAGTTCAATAGCCATTCCAAGCTCAATTGCGTGATCGCCTGTCTTCAGGCGGAGCAGGCCGGCGCGGATGAGGGTCTGATGCTGGACCCGCATGGGTTTGTGAACACCACCAACGCCTGCAATTTCTTTATCGTCCGGCGAGGCGAAGTTTGGACATCGACCGGGGACTACTGCATGAACGGTGTAACCCGCGCCAAGGTCATCTCGCTGTGCCGCCAGAATGACATTCCGGCCTTTGAAAAAAACTTCTCGGTATACGAGGCCTATGGCGCGGATGAGGCGTTTCTGACCGGCACGTTCGGGGCGCAGACGCCTGTAGCCTCAATCGATGGCAAAACGATTGGTGATGAAGGCGGCGCAGGTCCGGTCACTCGGCAAATCCGAGAACTCTACAAAGATCTAGTCGCCAATAACGTGGCAACCCAGAAATCCCAGCGCGGACGATCGTCATGAAACCAAACATCATCCTGTTCATGGTCGACCAATTGACCTCGTTCGTGCTGAATGCCTATGGGGGAACGGTCTGCAAAACGCCCAATATCGACGCGCTTGCCGCGCGTGGCAAGGTTTTTGAGAACGCCTATTGCCCCTATCCCTTATGTGCACCGTCGCGTTTCGGCATGATGGCCGGACGGCTGCCGTCGCGCATCGGGGCCTATGATAATGGGGCCGAATTCACCGCGTCCACACCGACCTTCGCCCACTATCTGCGGCTGAACGGCTACTATACCTGCATCTCGGGCAAGATGCATTTCGTGGGCCCGGACCAGTATCACGGGTTCGAGGAACGGTTGACCACCGAGATTTACCCAGCCGACATGTCCTGGACGCCGGATGCGGATTTCCGCGATTTCAACAAGGATGAAGAACGCGCCTATACTTTTGGCGTCTCGACCATCGACACAGTGCGCGACGCAGGCCCGGTCGCCCGTTCGATGCAGATCGACTACGACGAGGATGTTGTTCACCACGCGGTGCGAGAGCTTTACACCCGAGCCCGCAGCGACGATGACCGCCCGTTCATGATGACGGTTTCACTGACTCATCCGCACGATCCTTATGTGATTACCCGAGACTATTGGGACAGGTACGATGACGCACACATCGACGCGCCACGCGTGCCACATATCCCAGTCGATCAGCGCGACGCGCACAGCCAATCGCTCTACTACCACTATGGTCAGGACAAGTGCGAACTGAGCGATGCCGATTATCGCAATGCCCGGCGCGGGTATTACGGCATGATCTCATATGTGGATGATCTGTTCGGTCGGCTGATGCAGGCGCTGGAGGACAGTGGCTACGCAGACAACACAGTTGTAATGTTCGCCTCGGATCACGGCGACATGATCGGCGAGCGCGGGATGTGGTTTAAGAAAACCCTGTTCAACCCCGCGATTCAGGTACCGTTGATCATTGCCCATCCCGAACACGCTCCGGGTCGCGTTTCTGCCCCGGTATCGCTGTTGGATATCTTTCCAACCCTCCTCGATATCAGTGGCGTGCCCGCCAAGGATATAAGGACACCGCTTGACGGGCGCAGCCTGTTGCCAGCGCTGCGCGGAGAGCCCCAGTGCGGTCCGGTTTTTTCCGAACATATCGACGGCGGCACGTCAGCCCCGCGTGTCTGCATCCGCGACGGTGAGAAAAAACTGATACTCTCGCGCGCCTATCCGCCACAATTCTATGACCTGTCCAACGACCCGCTGGAACAGACAAACATCGCGGGGCAGGGCGATCCTGACGAGGCACGCCTAACCCAACTGGCCGAGGAGACCTGGCCGCTGGACACTTTGCTGGACGACGTCGTGGCCAGCCAGGTGGCCCGCAAGCTGATCGACACTGCACTGTCTACAGGGCGTGAGGAAATTTGGGATTTTACACCGCGTCCCCTGACCCAGAACACCAACTATGTCCGTCGGGGCGACGCGTTTCCAACCGTCGAGCGGCGTGGATACCTCTACTACAACAAATCACAGGACTCTGACCAATGAGCTACAACGTGAAACTCTCTGGCATCATGCCAGCCCTGGTGACGCCGTTTGGCGACGATAGCAAGATCGATTTCGGCGCGTTCGAAAAGCTGCTGTCGCATCTCCGCGAGGCTGGCGTCACAGGTTGGGCCCCAAATGGTTCAACTGGTGAGTACTTCTCGCAGAGTAATGAAGAACGCCGAGCCGTCCTGCAATTCGTCAAAGACTTTGCCAACGACGGCGAAATCCTGATCGCAGGAACAAATGCCCCTGCAACGCGTGAGGTGATCGCGCAAACGGCGATGGCCAAGGAAATCGGCTATGACACCGTGCTGCTTGCGCCGCCATTCTATACACGCCCGACGCAGGACGAACTGATCCGGCATTATGAAACCGTACTGGAGGAGGTGGATGTCAATCTGGTTCTCTACAGCTATCCGGCAAAGGATGGCGCGGATATCAGCTTTGAGCTCATGGATCATTTCGCCGACAATCCACGCGTGATCGGTATTAAGGAAAGTTCGGGTGTGTTGCAACGCGCCGTCGACATTGCCAGCCGGTATGAGGGCAAAATTCAGCTGATCTCGGGTTCGGACGACATTGCGTTAGACTTCATGTTCTGGGGCGCGGATAGCTGGATCTGCGGACCGTCGAACTGCATGGCCCGGGCCTGCTGCGATCTGGACCGTGCCTATCGGTCAGGGGATTTGAACACGGCGCGCGAGATGATGAAGAAGCTCTATCGTGCCATGAATATCCTTGAGTCCGGCAAGTTCGTTCAAAAGATCAAATACGGCTGCGAACTTCAGGGTTTGTCGATGGGCGAATGTCGCGCACCTCTTGGGCCGCTGACGGATGAGGAAAAGGCAGACATGCGCGCGGCGATGGAGCCGATCCTGAACTGGTAGTCCCTTCCCGGGTGCGCTTGGCTACATGCCGTTTGCGCCCGGTCGTCCATCAAGTCTGCGAACTGCGATGCCCCAGACCGAACAACAGTTTGACACTGCCATCATCGGCGCCGGTATCATCGGTGCTGCGCTTGGCTATGAGCTTCAGAAACGGGGGCACAGGGTGGCCCTCATTGATCGTGGGGTGCCCGGACACGGTGCGTCTTTCGGCAATATGGCCTCGATCGCCGTGACCGAATTTATGCCGGTGTCGCGCCCTTCGGTCTGGATGCAAACACCGCGTTGGCTTTTGGACCCCGAAGGACCCATACGCGTGGCTCCGGCTTATGCTCCACGTCTTGTCCCGTGGTTCCTACGGTTCTTCAGGGCTGGTTTCCCATCGCGGCTGCGGCAGTTGGAGGCGAACGGAGCGGCGTTGTGCAAACGTGCATTGCCAGATATGCAGACCCTGATGGCCGAAATCGGCCTTGCGGATGATGTCAGCAAAGCCGGGTGCTTGTCACTTTATGCCAATGATCAGGAGTTTGAGGCAGATCGCGAGCGGCTGGATATGCTTGACCGGTACGGTTTCGATTATGAGGTGATCGGCGGCAATCGGTTGCGCGAACTGGAGCCAGACATTGCTCCGGTCATTCAAAAAGCGGTCCTGTTGCCGGATAACCGGACTGTTCGAAATCCGTTCGACATCGTGTCCCGGCTTGCTGAGATTATTGCAGCCAGGGGCGGACAGATCGTTCGGGGCGATGTTATCGGGTTTGAGGCAACGGGCGAAGAAAAGACCGTGTGTCTTGGTGACGGCGCTCGTTTGCGTGCGAAACATGTGGTCATCTGTGCTGGGGCTTTTTCGGCCCGTCTGTCCAAAATGCTGGGTGAACCGCTGCCATTGGAGACAGAGCGTGGCTATCACACGCAGATCATGTCTCCGGGGGTCACACTGGGCCATTCGATCATCTGGCCTGCCAAGGCGTTCATGGTGAGCCCGACTGCCGGTGGAATTCGTATTGGCGGAACCGTCGAGATGGCGGGTCTTGAGGCCGCGCCCAATTATAGCCGCGCCAGGATCACTGTCGCGCGGGCACGTCTGGCGCTACCGGGGTTATCTCTTGATGAAACATCCGAATGGATGGGACACCGGCCGGCCTTGCCGGATACGATCCCGGTGATGTCAACCTCAGGCAAGATGCCGGGGGTGTTCTATTCCACGGGACATGGACATCTGGGTCTGACCTATGCTGCGACTGCGGCCCGGTTGATGGGGCAGCACATTTCCGGAGAGATACCCGATGTCGATCTGCACCCCTATAGGGTCGACCGATTTTAATTTGAAAACAGGAGCGGACCATGACCGAAAAGATATGTCTTATCATTGGCGGTGGGCGCGGAATGGGCGCAGCCACGGCGCGCGAAATGCACGCGCGGGGATACAATCTGGCGCTTATGTCACCATCGGAGTCCTGCGAGTTACTGGCTCAGGAGCTGGGCAGCGTTGCCCACCGAGGTAAGGCCGAAAACGCAGAGGATACGCAGGCGGTCTTTGACCTTGCCATGGCCACCTTTGGGCGCATCGACGCTTGCCTGATCCATGTGGGTGGCCCGCCTAAAGGAGATCTGCTTGAAATCCCGGAAGAGGACTGGGATCGCGCCCATGAGATGGTTCTGAAACCGGTCATCCGCATGGCGAAGCTGCTGGCGCCGGTGATGGAGGCGCAGGGTGGTGGCTCAATCGTCAACATCACAACCTTTTCAGCATTTGAGCCATCTCTGACCTTTCCGACCTCCAGCGTCTACCGCGTTGGTGTCTCCAGCTTTACCAAGCAATTCTCGGACCGGTATGGCCCGGCCAATATCCGCATGAACTGCCTGCTGCCCGGTTTCACCGACAGCCTCGACTTGCCGCATAAATTCGCCGAGATGTCGGCCCTTGGCCGTCTGGCTCGGGCCGAGGAACAGGCCAAAGCGGCTGCGTTTCTGCTGAGTGACGACAGCAGCTACATCACCGGTCAATCTCTGCGCGTCGACGGCGGCGTCACCCGGCATATGTAAAGGAAACGCCATGCGGGACAAACTGTTTATCAACAACGAATGGGTTGCTGCCGCCTCTGGCGAGGTGTTCGACGTGGTGGACCCATCGAACAATGTGGTCGTGCACAAAGTCGCCAAAGGTGGTCCAGCCGATGTCGACGCGGCGGTCAAAGCGGCCCGTACGGCTTTTGACACCGGCCCCTGGCCAAAACTTTGCGGTGCCGAGCGCGCCACTGTTTTGCGCAAGATGGGCGACGAAATCGCTGCGCGCACGGATGAGCTGGCCCGGATGGAGGTGATGGATAACGGCAAACCCCTACCCGAGGCGGTGTGGGATATCGAAGACACGGCCGGAGTCTTTCACTTCTATGCGGATCTGGCGGAACGTCTGGACAATAATGCCGAAGAACAAATTCCTTTGGGCATGGAGGGGTTCACCTCAAAGGCTGTGAAGGAACCTATTGGGGTGGCGGGTGCGATCATCCCGTGGAATTTTCCGATGCTGATGGCCTCGTGGAAAGTGGCCCCAGCGTTGGCCGCAGGGTGTACGGTTGTGCTTAAACCCTCGGAGATCACACCGCTGACAGCGCTTGAGCTTGGGGATATTGCACTTAAGGCAGGTCTGCCTGCCGGAGCATTGAACATCGTCACCGGTTTCGGCCCGGATGCAGGCGCGCGGCTGGCTGAACACCCGGATGTGGACAAGCTTGCTTTTACCGGATCGGTGCCAACCGGATCGCGCATCATGGCGGCAGCGGCGCAGAATGTGAAAACCATCTCACTGGAACTGGGCGGCAAATCGCCTTTGATTGTGTTTGCAGATACGCCCATCGAAGAAGCCGTCGAGTGGATCATGTTTGGTATCTTCTGGAACCAGGGTGAGGTGTGCTCGGCCACCTCGCGTGTGCTGGTCGAGGCTCCGATCTATGATGCGGTGATGTCTCGGCTGGTTGAAGAGGCTGGCAAGATCAAGATTGGCCATGGGCTGGAGGATGGCGTGTTGCTAGGCCCGCAGGTCAACAAAGTACAGCAAGGGAAAATTCTGGCCGCGATCGAGAAGGGCAAGGCCGAGGGTGCCCGGCTGGTCTGTGGCGGTGGCGTTCCCGAAGGGTTCGAGCAGGGCTGCTATGTTGAACCCACCATCTTTGCCGATGCGCCACTGGACGGGCATGTATGGAATGAAGAGATATTTGGACCAGTGGTCTGTGTCCGCTCCTTCACCACAGAAGAGGAAGCGGTCGAGCTTGCCAATGCGTCTGAATTCGGTCTGGCCGCAGCCGTCATGTCCGCCGATACCGACCGCGCTGAGCGGGTTGCCCGGGCCTTTCAGGCTGGCATTGTCTGGATCAACTGCTCGCAACCGACCTTCACAGAAGCGCCTTGGGGCGGATACAAAAAATCGGGCATCGGGCGGGAACTGGGAGTTTGGGGCCTGAACAACTACCTCGAAACCAAACAAATCACGTCTTATGACCGCTCTAAACCCTGGGGTTGGTATATCAAGGAGTAGGGATGCGACTTGGCTTCATCGGAACTGGCGTCATAACCGAAGCGGTGGTGACCGGATTGCTGGCGTCAGATGTTGATGTAACTGCAATCCACGTCACCGAACGCAATCGCACCATCTCGGCGCGGTTGGCAGCGGTGAGTGAAAAGGTGCAGGTCTGCACAGACGCGCAGGCCGTTGTTGATGGGTCCGATCTGGTGTTTCTGGCTATCCGCCCGCAGGACGCGCAGGCGGTGCTATCGTCCTTTCGATTTGCCGAGGGGCAGCATGTTTGCAGCCTGATCGCTACGGTGACCCACGAGGCTCTGCAAGACTGGATCGGCACGTCTGTGCGCCTGTTCCGTGCAATTCCTTTGCCCTCGGTCGCCCATCATCGTGGCGTGACGGTTCTGTTTCCGCATGACCCGGTTGGCGAAGCGCTGTTTGGCCCGCTGGGGGCCGTGGTCAGCGCCCGAACAGTGGAAGAGTTTGATGCTTTCGCCGCTGCAAGTGCTGTGATGGGAACGTATTTTGGTTTTCTGGGTGCTGTCTCAGACTGGATGCAATCCAATGGGATTGGGCGGGTGGATGCGCAACACTATCTGAGCGGAGTTTTTTCCGGATTGGCGCATACCGCAATGGAAGATCGCGACAAACCTTATGAATTGCTGCGGGTCGAACACTCGACGCCCGCAGGACTGAATGCGCAACTGTTCGAGGTTTTTGCAAATGCAGGTGGCCCCGAGGCTTTGAAAGCGGGGCTCGACATCGTATTGCTACGGCTGAGCAATGCGCGCCAAGCGACCGAGGGAGTGGCGGATTGACTCGTTCTCTGCAAGATAAAACCGTTCTGTTGACAGGGGCCACCGGGTCCATTGGCCAGGCTATCGCACGCGAATTGGCAACAGTGGGTGCACGTGTTTTGCTGCACTATCACAGCAACGTGGCCCGTGCCGAGGCGTTGGCAACAGAGATTGGGCAAGGGGCGAGTGCACTTGCCGCTGATCTGTCCGACCCTTTGGGGCCAAATGCGCTGTGGGAAGCCGCCGAAACCCAAGCAGGTCGGATAGATGCGCTAATCAATAACGCGGGCATTCTAACGGCTTCATCCGTGGATGATCCTTTAGAGTCTTGGCATCGGGTCTGGCATGGCGATCTTCAGGTCAACCTGATGGCCACCGCTGATCTGAGCCGCGCGGCCATTCGGCATTTCCGGGCGCAGGGCGGCGGGCGGATCATCAACATGGCGTCGCGCGCAGGGCAGGGCGGATATCGGGCCGAGGCGATGTCTTATGGCGCGACCAAAGCGGCCCTGATCAACCTGACCCAAAGCATCGCGCGAGGCTTCGGCGCCGACGGGATTACGGCGGTGGCTATTGCGCCGGGTTGGGTGCGGTCCGAGATGTCCGAGGATTTCATCCACACGCATGGCGAAGCGGCTGCCCTTTCGGGCATCCCGCTGGGTCAGATGGCCAAGCCGGAGGAAATTGCCGAACTAGTAGCCTTTGTTCTTCGGCCCTCGCAGGCTTCGCTTACAGGTGCGGTTCTGGATATAAATGGCGCAAGTCAGATGAGGTCATGATGCAGCGTTTTGAAGGAAAATCTGTTGTCGTCACCGGTGGAGCAGGGGGTATTGGCACCGCGATCTGTCAGCGGTTTGCAGATGAAGGGGCTTTGGTTTGTGTCGCCGATGCAAATTTGACCAGGGCGGAAACCGTCGCCGGGAACATACAGGCGGCTGGAGGTCAGGCGGAAGCCCAAGCGTTTGACCTAACCGATCCTGCAAAGATTCGGGACTTTGTCCGGGACTGGACTTGCGCAGGGCGCAGGATAGACGTGTTGTGCAACAATGCCGGGCTGATGCGGCGGGGCGCTTTGATGGAACTGTCTGCTGAAGACTGGCAACAAACCTTCGCCGTCAATGTCGATGCACTATTTCATGTGTGTCAGGCCGTCATCCCGGTGATGCAGGGTCAGGGTGGTGGGGCTATCGTCAATACGGCATCACAATGGGGGATTCACCCGGCGCCAGGCCATATCGCCTATAACACTGCCAAGGCGGCTGTTGTTGCTTTCACCCAGAACCTTGCTCGCGACTATGCGCCGGACAATATTCGCGTGAATGGCGTTGCCCCGGGCGAAGTCCGGACGCCGATGCTGGAAAGCAATCTGGCACGGTCGGGGCGCAGTCTTGCCGATCTGAACGCACTTGTGCCGTTTGGCCGGATTGGAGAGCCAGATGAGATTGCCGCCCTCATCGCTTTTCTGGCCTCGGACGAGGCGCAATATCTCTGTGGCTCGATGGTGGAATTCACCGGTGCGCAGGCTGTGGCTTAGAAAACGGAAAGGACAAACTCATGCGCTGGTCCCGAATTCTACAAACGGTCGACGTGCATTGCGCCGGCGAAATCGGCCGTGTCGTGACCGGAGGAGTGCTGGACATTCCCGGGGCAACCATGGCCGATAAGCTGGATCATTTGAACAAGGTCGATGACAGCCTGCGCCAGCTCTTGTGCTCGGAACCGCGTTCGGCCCCGGCCGGGTCTTTTTGTTTGCTGGTCCCGCCTTGCGACCCTGCGGCAGACATTGGGTTCATCGTGCTGCAACCTGATCAGGCCCATGCGATGTCGGGATCCAATGCAATGTGTGCAGTCACGGCCCTGCTTGAAACGGGCATGATCCCTATGGTCGAGCCCGAAACAACCGTGACGCTGGATACCGCTGCTGGTCTGGTGCGCGCGGTGGCCCGTTGTTCCAACGGGAAGGTGACCAAAGTGTCGCTGGATATGCCGCCTTCATTTGTTGCCAAGAAGGACAGTGAAATCGATACCCCGGACTGGGGGAAAATCCGCTATGATCTGTGTTTTGGAGGAGTATTCTATGCACTGGTGGATGTGGACCAGATCGGGTTGTCGATCACTCCGGGCAACGCCCGCGAGCTTGCCACGCGCGGAGTCGCCCTACGTAATATGATCGCCGAAACCGAAGATGCGCCGCATCCGACCACTCCGGCTCTGAACGGTCTGGCCTATGTCATGTTCCGGTCAACGGACTCGGATGGTGCGGTGCGGACCTGCACAACGCTGCGCCCTGGGCGCGCTGACCGATCGCCTTGCGGCACTGGATCGAACGCCAACATGGCGGTGCGTCATGCGGCAGGATTGGCATCACCGGGCGACATTGTGGTGTCGCGTTCGATCATCGGAGGTGAGTTCACCACCGAGCTTTTGGACATCACCAACGTGGGATCATATGCGGCGATCCGGAACCGAGTGTCGGGGCAGTGCTGGATCTACGGGTTAACCCAGATCGGCTTGGATCCGACCGACCCTTTCCCTCAGGGTTTTCGTCTATCAGACACTTGGGGCGGTTAGATTGGAAGTTGCAAGGAACTTTCGGACTTCAAGCAGCTTGAGTGGCAGCATTCCAGACGTCAAGTGCCTCGAGGCGGTGACATCGGATTGTTAAGGCGGAGCGGCGGCGAGAGGGAACACAGAAATAACTCCGAATGGCTGAATGGGTTGCTATGAACCTCTGTAAACCTCCTGAAGAGCGATGGGCTTGCATCGACCGTTCCCTCTTTTGGAAAGGGAGGTGGCTGTTCTCGGCTCGATTGTTCAAGCCTTTGAGCGACCAGTGATCCAACTCCTGCGCCAGCTGCGCTTGGCGGTACCATATGAACGCAGTTTGTCAGTGATGATCCGCTTGGGAAGGAAACCAAGACGCTTAAGAAGGCTGCGCAACATCCGATTGCCCGCCCGTTTGCCCTATTTCGGCTGGAGGACTTCGTCCAACACGAGGCCATGCTGATCGACTGCGCGCCAAAGCCGATACTTGCGATCTGAGATTCTCACCTCAACTTCATCCAGATGCCAGATCTCACCTGAACGCTTCTGTCTCTGCCGCAGGTTTCGAGCTACCGCCGGCCCAAACTTGATGACCCGATGCAGGACCGTCTCGTATGATGCACTGATCCCGCTCTGCGCAGCATCGCTTTAACTTCCCGGAAGCTCAGGTTGCAGCGAACGTACAGCCATACCGCGTGCGCGAATATCAGGTGGAAACTGGTGGCGCTTGTAACTGATCGACGATGACTTCATCGACGTCACCTACGTCCAACTGCGGGCAAGAGCAACAAAACACAGTTAACGTGACAACACCCCCCGTACCGTCCGGCGCCATCGGGTAGTCAGAAGTCGGGTGACCTAAAAAACAGCAGTGGTCTTTGTCATGGACACCACGATATCCACGGAGCGGTATATCCGCGCTACCCTTGCAGCACTGCAGGAGGTTTATCGAGAGGCCGCGGGATCAGCGGGGCAGCAGACGCGATCAGTTTCGGGCTTGTCGGCTATCGTGACCGCCTCGAGGCAGCTCCGGGCCTTGGGTATGACCTTCGGACTTTCGCGGACCTTCAGCAGGGCCTTGACGTTGACAACTTCCTGAGTGGCATCGATCAGATGCAAGAAGCGGAATCCAGCAGCAAGAATTTTCGCGAAGACAGCTATCGCGGTATTGAATACGCATTGGAAGACATGGACTGGAGCGACTTTGGGCGTCGGCTTATCGTACTGGTTACAGATGCAGGTCCTCGCGAATTCGATGATCAGTATTCTACCACGGGGCTGAGCGCCGAAAGTCTGAACCGGATTATCCGTGAGCGCATAACCTGGAAGAAGCATTGCAGATGATTGTCGACCAGGCCGAGCGGAACGTCGTGAACCCTGATCATTTCTTTGCACAGGTTCTTGGAGATGCCGCAGAGCTGATCAGGTATCACGCCAATCAGACCCAAGCCTTGCCGAAGTTGTGGCGTTGGACGAATACCTGCCTGACCTGTCCTATAAGTCTCAGATCATGATTATCACTGAGGATGATTTGGTGCGCCTTCCGATTTCAGAACAGCAAACCATCGTGAACGGGCTGTATGACAAGATCGAACGGTACCGGTGGTACAACGAGTCGACCGATCAATAGGTTGATTACCTCTGGGCCGGGCCGCAGGCAGGAAACTTGCTGTACCCGATGTTGTTGGATGAGCTGCCATAATCCCAGAGGTTTTGCCGCGAAGTTTTTGCTCGAGCGAAACCCTCCAAAGCGGTTTCTAGATCATTTGACCATGCACCTAGCGGGCGATGGGTTCCTTTTCTGGCCAAACGATTTGAAAGAAGTGCTTTGCCGCACCGCGCAGATCGAAAAGGGCCAAGCTCAATCCGGCAACCCAGCTTTCCGAAGATCTCCGACAAACCTGTCAAGATTGCTTTGTTGCAGGTTTTCGAATGCCAGACAGACACGGGAACAGGTCATGTCAGGGCGTTTTTCTTGGCTCTGTCCAATTATTCGTCTCGCCTCGTCTGTGGCTTTCTGCCGTATCAGTATCGCCGCCAGCACATAACGGCCGAATGGATCAACCGATTTGCCCTCCAATGCCGTTCTCGCACAAGTTTCGGCCTGGCTAAAGCGGTCGAGAAAGTAAAGGCAAAAGGCCTTAGCCAACAATTTCACCTTGAAATAAGGACCCGATGGTCCAAACCGGGTTGCGGTCTCGAAATGCGATAGCGCTAGCTTTGCTTGCCCGTTTGCGAGATGCGCATATCCAAGAACCAAGTGAGCGTTTGCCGCGCTTGGGTTGAGGCTGACGGCAAGCTGTGCCTCCGCAATAGCGGCATCGTGTTTGTTGAACTGCGTGTAGGCACGGGCAAGACTGGCATGCGCAAAACTGCTTTGTTCATCCAACGCCACAGCGCGCTCTGCGTGATAAAGTGCGCGTTCTCTGGCCTCATTTCGATTATCGACCCGTACGAAGAACAGTTTCCGAAGCTCGGCATTTGCCATCACCGCGTGCGCAAGTGCATAGTCTGGTGCGATATCAATTGTTCTGTTTAGAATATCCCTTGCCTTCTGAGTATCTTCATCTGTGAATTTGAACAGATGCCACAGTGCTTTTTGAACGCTGTCCCATACGTTGACTTCGCCACGTTTTAGCCGCGCTTGCTCACGCACGTCGAACCTTAACTCCCAATCTATGTGCCCCACAACGGCTGATGCGATCTCCTCCTGCAAGGAAAAGACATCTTCTGTCTTGTGATCCAGGCGATCGGCCCAAAGATCATGCCCGGTCGATGTATCTACCAGATGGGCAGTTACGCGAACGCGCTGATCGTCATAACGGACGGTGCCCTCAACCAAATAGTGAGCCCCGAGACGTTGCGCGATCTCTTCTCCGAGCAAAGAAGCATCCTTGAGGAGCTTGGTGGAGGAAGGTGAGACGACTGACAGCCAATCCACTTTGGCAAGTTCGGTCACGAGTTCATGGTTGATGCCAGCCACAAATCCGTTGGTGTCGCTTTGTCCACTAATGCAGTCAAACGGCAGCACCGCAATGACCGGCTTCTGTGGCGTCGGTAGCTGGGTAACCATCTGATCATACAGTCGGTCTTTTTCGGCGGGAGGTTTGGTTATTGGTGCAAGTGTTTCGGCCTCAGGTCGAGGTTCGGTCAAAGGTTCCAGCGTTGTTGGAAAACGGAACACAGGTCCGTGCCTGGGCCATTCAACATTGTTGAGCGTCATGTAGTCTTTGAGATTGTGAGCTGCATACAAGAATGCGTGGCTGCGCGCACCGACGCTGAGGTTCTTATGTGCGAAATTCAGTCCCACTGCGACACGGGCCAGCAAGTATTGGCTTTCCATAAAGCTGAGCCGGTGGCTTTCGTGGCGCTCAACCCAACTCATAGCGCCTCGCCGCAGAGTTCTGACAAACTCGACGATGCCGACGTCATCCTGCCAAAGCCCTAATGTGTGGTGTTTTGAATGAAAGAGGCCAAGGTCATCAAGGATAGCATCCCATTGGGCAGGTACACAATTTCCGCGCCGCGCCAAGAGGTATGCCAACTCGAAATAGGCATGATCATAAAATAAGAACTGCTTGTCTTCGTACAGTGCCAAATCGATTAGAAAATAATCTGGATCGCGGCTTTTGTGCGCTTGAACCAGTACATTGTAGCCATGCAGATCCCCGTGCACTCGACCTTTTGCTGCTCTTACGCTCAAC
This sequence comes from Ruegeria sp. YKSF131, assembly GCF_059612645.1. NCBI lineage: Bacteria > Pseudomonadati > Pseudomonadota > Alphaproteobacteria > Rhodobacterales > Roseobacteraceae > Ruegeria > Ruegeria sp. YKSF131. The sequence goes on from NZ_JBXWQZ010000006.1 coordinate 53,016, forward strand.
CGGCTTGGAAGATGCTCGTCACAGGCAAAAGCCAGTGGGTTCGGGTACCAATGTCCTTCAAACATCAGACAACGTTCATTCGGGTCATGACCGCAAATACCCGAAAGAAAGTGATGAAGCCGACCTAGCTTAGGATCCAATCTATAGCCGAGCCATCCCGAAAGCAGATCCCGAGGCGATTGCAAACCAGGCGCCATGCTGTAATCAACGTTCCAGTCATCAAGCAGGCTTGTCGACAGCCGCTCAAGTACGTTCAAGGCCAGTTCGTAGCCGCAATCGTTCCAGGGAAGTGAGTATTCAAGCCCTTGAGCCACAACGGTGGAAAGTATCGTAATCTTACCGTCGTATTCCAAAGAGTGGACGATGCGCGCCAAATGCCTTGATCCAAACGCGGGAACTGCTTCGAACGCCTCCCGATGCCTTTGGTTTTCGGCCTTTTCATTCCATTCCGGATCGGGAAGAGCGTCAAACTTAAGAATGGCCTGGCCGCTGAACGCGTCGCATGTAATGTCGACAATATAAACAAGGGCTCCGGACTTACCGGCACTTAGCTGACGGTGAAAATAAATTTCATCCTCTACTGACCACTTGTCAGCAACCAGTGGCAAAAGCTCGATAAACGCTTCAGGCCATGAGAGATCATTATTAGCGGGCACTAACTACACTCCGCAGAAGTGTGGCCAAGGGTTGTGTAAATCTTTAAAGCGGCACCGTTTTGTGACATGATACACAAACAATTGTGTGAACCAAGGCGCTAAAGCTGACCGGTCAGAGCGTTCTGCGCGACGGATGACCTTGCCAATTGAGCCCGAAGGGCTGCAACACACATGAAAGTCCGCCTTGCGAAGAAACATCGATGCGCATTTGAACGCGATCCATGTCTGCTCTTGGCCGTCCGTGTCCTTCGCCCTCAAGCGGATTGGGTGGAAGGATTAAGGACCGCCTAGGACGATGCGCCACTGTACCGGTGTCCTTGATGAATGTCTCTTGCCCGAGCGCTCAGTTTCTCTTTGAAGGCTTGCGGAAAGGCCTTGCTTCTCCGCCCTTGCCGTTTTTGCTTTTTGAACGCGGAGCTTTCGAGTCTTTGGTGTCGGTCTTGAAACGCGCCTTTTGTGCTTTCAGAGATTTGGATGTGTCAGAAGCGTTCTTATCTTGCTTTTGTCGCTTCTTATCCATTGCGACGGGCTGTGGTTTAGCCTTTCCGCGCTCACGCGTCGGTCGCGCTTGCGGAGCCGAGTCCCGTTTTTTCTTGTCTTCGCTTGCTTGTCTGTTCGACGTACCTGCCGCAGATTTTCCTTTGCTCTTAGGGCGCTCGGATGCAGTCCGGACATCTTGGTCAGAACGTTCGGAGCCAGGCACAGCTTTCCACGGTTTGCCTGAATCAAGCGCTCGGGATTTGGCGGGCTCGACCGATGATTGTGGGGCTGCAGGCGGTCCTTTGGGCGAGGCATCGAAATCTGGGGTGCCCACCAGCTCGGTCAACGTCGCACCTTGTTCTATGATGAGATCAGCGCCCAGTTCTTGTTTCATTGCGGGCACAGCATCATTGGCGATCTCGACAAAGGTCTCTTGATACTGAACGCGGATTGCGCCGATAGCGTCTTTGGACAAACCCGCGTTGCGGCACAGCATTGGCAGCAACCAACGCGGCTCCGCACGCTGTTTGCGTCCCAAAGAAAGTGAGAACCATGTGCTTGGCCCAAACGCCGCGCGCCGATCAGTGTCGCGTTTTCCAGACTCTGGTGCCGTTCCAAGGATCTCGGGTGCCGAGTGGCGCTCTCGGTAGAGGCGCATATAGGCTGCGGCGATCTGCTCGGGAGTTCTTCCGCTGAGCAGCCGCTCGGCAAAAGCCGTTTCCTCAGCACTTGGCGGCTCATCCAGGGCGGGATTGGAAATGATGCGTTCCTCTTCCCGTTTAAACACCTCATCGGCTGAGGGTGGTGCGCCCCATTCGGCCTCCAGCTTGGCGGTTTTCAGCAATCGTTGTGCCTTTGAACGCTGCCGAGCCGGCACGATCAGAATGGATGTTCCCTTGCGTCCGGCACGGCCTGTCCGTCCAGAGCGATGCAACAAAGTTTCCGCATTTGAGGGCAGATCCGCATGGATCACCAACTCCAACCCTGGAAGATCAATGCCGCGGGCGGCCACGTCGGTCGCAACGCAAACCTGCGCGCGCCCGTCACGCAGGGCTTGCATCGCGTTGGTGCGCTCTGCCTGACTGAGTTCCCCTGACAGTGAGACGACAGAAAACCCCCGATTGGAAAGTTTCGCGGTCAGGCGCGCCACCATAGACCGGGTGTTGGCGAACACAATCGTGGTTTGAACGTCGTGATAACACAGCAAATTGATGATCGCTTTTTCAATATCCGACGGAGCTACGTTCAAGGCACTATAGGTTATATCCGAATGCTGGACATCTGCGCTTCCGACCTTGATCCGCTGCGCACCCTCTTTCTGGTAGGTCCGGGCAAGCCTGGCAATGCCTCGTGGAACAGTGGCAGAGAACATCAGGGTGCGCCGGTTTTCGGGCGTTTGATCAAGGATGTATTCAAGATCTTCGGCGAACCCCATGTCCAGCATTTCATCGGCTTCGTCGAGGACGACGGTCCGCAGATCGCTCAGGTCGATCACCCCACGTGTGATATGATCGCGCAGCCGCCCAGGTGTGGCGACTACGACATGTGCGCCGCGTTCAAGCGCCCTGCGCTCTGTGCGCGCATCCATACCACCGACAGCCGATGCAGTAACGATCCCGGCTTCGGCAAACAGCCAGTCGAATTCTCTCCGCACTTGCAGAGCCAGTTCGCGCGTGGGTGCGATGACCACGGCCAAAGGCGCTGCTGGTCGGTCAAAACGGCCGTGCTTGTCGAGAAGTTCTTCCGCCATCGCCAGCCCGAAGCCCACGGTCTTGCCGGAACCGGTTTGCGCAGAGACAAGCAGATCTTTTCCTGCCAGCGCTTCATCTGACACAGCCTCTTGTACAGGCGTCAAGTTGCTATAGCCTTTTTGGGACAGAGCTGCGGACAGGGTTTTCGGGAGGGCAGAGAAATCATTCATAGGTCACCAATTGCCGGGAAAGATCTGGCGATAGTGGTTTTTGGTTCAGATGTATAGCCCGTAACGCGCGCCCGAATGCGTCAAGGATATGTCGCAAGCTTTTGTGTCTGGATTGACGATCATGCAGATTCCGGCTTGGACCTGTTACCGTCGTTAAGCGATTGACACCCGTGCCGCCACCTATCACAGATTTGGGTCGACACCATTAGTGCCGCGGCCTTGTTGACCGCCGAATGATAGTGGTTGAGCGATGACGCGAGGCGAGAATAGGTACTTAACACGATTTCACGCACCTTTTTTGCCCGGGCGACAGACGGGTAGTAGGCCTGATTATCTTTGCTTTGCGGGAAATAGCCTGTGCTTTGCCACCTGTTTTTTCAGTGGCTTGTGTTTCCACGGGCCAATCTAGGTTCTGGACCCTTTAAATCGGTTGCCATGACTTAGACTGCTTGGTTCAAGTGATCAGCCCCACTTGTGCTGCCAGTGGTTGATGGGCTCAAGTTTCAGTCTCAAGCAAAACCCGATGGCCTGGCGTCGCTCGGGTGGAACTGGCGGTTCGAGAAACCCGTCTTCGCAGGTGACACGATCCGGGCTGATCTGATCGTCGTCTCAAAACGCATTACGACATCGGGAAAACGCGGGATCATTGAATTTCAGTTTGATGTTTTCTATCAAGATGATCTGAGAGTTCAGCAGGGAACCAATGAGTTGATCTTTGATCTGCACCTTCATCAAGATTGATGTGCGGACATGTCGACATCTCGGATGTGTCAAACTTTTTGAGCGGCCAGAAGCAGCGACTTACCGGGCACACCTATCCCGCAATCTCGGCAAATAGCCGATAGCCAGACCTCGTGGTATAAAAAAAGCCGCTTCGCGATTATTTTGGCGACCGCGATCCCGTTGGTTTTGCAGATCTCGATCAGTGGCGCGATGACTGCCGCAGGTATTTCTTCCATGAAGAGCTTGGTTGAGCGCTTCAGTTGGGCCATTACTCTGAGAGGACGGTGATCAGGAACGCGGTACACCATCTCAATGACCGAGAGCCGAACAGAGCGGTCATGTATTCATTGTCCAGGCCCTGTCCCATGTGTGAAGCGACGTTGGATTTCACCAAATATTCTACGGCCGGGAAATCAGGGTCTGCCAGGGTCAATCCGTTCGCAAGATATGTATCCAAGCCACAACAGAAATGGCTAACCAGACACCCGCGCGAAGGGTCATCGCACCAACCGTGCGCATCTCGTAGGCGTTGCCTTGCAACACATGAACGCCGAAGGCCAGGAAAACCAGAACGGTGGCTACCAGAATGCCTGTTGATATCCAGGCCGCTGACCGGTGCCGAAGAAACAGCCCAATACCGGCCACGACATAGGCGAACCCCGCCAGAAAGTTGAACCACAGCACGAAGGGCACCGCATCGCCAACGGCGGTGCGTGCTTCCTCGCCACCAAACAAGGCCCACCCGCCTGAGAATACGGTCAACGCGCCGAAGACTAATGCTACGCTTGCCGCTACTTTCAGGGCGCGGTTGCCAAGGGTCGCATTTCTCATGTCACGCCCCCTTCCGTTCCATCAAGTAGGCCGTCGCGCAGGTGGAACAGCTTGTCGAACCGGTCATAAATCTTTTCATCATGCGTCACAGCAATGATGCAGGCGTCTTGCTCAGCCGCGAGCTTGCGCATCAAGTCCATCACGATCCCGGCCCGCTGGCTGTCAAGCGCCGCAGTTGGTTCATCTGCCAGAATGATGCGCGGGCTGTTGGCAAGGGCGCGTGCGATGGCCACACGCTGCGCCTCACCTCCGGACAGAAGCGCGGGCATCGCATCCCTGCGGTGACCGACCTCCAGATAGTCCAGCAGTTCGATAGCGCGCCTTTGCGCTTCGACCGTCGATTTTCCAGCCAATTTCAGCACCAGGGCAACGTTATCTTTGGCATCGAGAAATGGCAGAAGATTATGGAACTGAAAGATAAACCCGATCTTGTCGAGCCGTAGCTTGCGCAGATCGTTTCGCAGCCATTGCTTGTCGTAAACCACCTCATTGTCCAGCGTAACCTTCCCCGTACTCGGAGCAATGATGCAGCCAATGACATTCAGAAGCGTCGTTTTACCCGATCCAGACGGGCCGAGTAGTGCCACGACTTCACCTGCCTGGACTGACAGATCAACACCCTTCAATGCGTCGACGCGAGCATCACCTTCGCCAAAGTGCTTGGAGACATTGGTAACATCTACAATCACGCGGCGCGGATCATTGAGCATGACGTCACCCTCCGATTGCCGTGGCCGGATCGACCTTGAGTGCGGCACGAACGCCAAGGCCGCTGGCGACGATGCAGACAACGAGGATGATCCCTGCCAAAGCGACGGCGTTGATCGGCTCCAACACAACCCGGCGGGGGAAGTAGTCCTTGACTAGCAGGATAAGGATCAGGCCGAAACTCCAGCCAACCGCACCAAGTGCAATGGATTGCTGCACGATCAGCCCGATGATCGTGCGGTCGGGGGCGCCGATCAGTTTGAGTGTGGCGATCTGCTTTAGCTTTTCCATGGTCATCGTGTAGATAATTAGCGCGATTACAACGGCTGAAACGGACAATAGAATGCCCAGAAACAAACCTATCTGCCGCTTTGCTCGATCCACCACAGACATTAGCAAGATAGACTCCTGATCGGCTTGTGTCAGGGCCCCAAGATGTTTCCATTGGCGCACCGACTGCGCCACTTCTTGCGGGTCTGCAAGCGGTTCAAGCCGCGCGATCACGGCCGCAACGCTGTCCTGACTTTCGAGCAACCCCGCGCCTCGTGCCTGCTGAATGCGTTGCGCCGACGGGGCCAGTTGCGTCTGTAGCACCTGCGCATCGCGTAAAGTGATGAACGCAGCCGGATCACCGGCGGAATTCATCGTATCCTCGACCAACCCGACCACAGTGAAAGCATCGCGGCCCAGTCGGATCACATCACCGACGGACAGTCCGGATTTGGCGTCTGCCACGATTTCGAAATGCGACTGGTTGATCCCACGCCCTACCGTGATTGCTTCGGGTCCACCGGGGTGACCTGGCTCGTATCCGATCACGTACAGGCGTAACGTTTCGCCGCGAAAGGGCGCCTCGACGGTTTGGTATGTGATGCTGCCCGCTTCGGCCACACCATGCAATCGCCCCACGGCATCACGGGTGCCGTCGGGAATTTTTGAGGCTTCTGCAAACGGCCCGCGTGTACCAGATTCAACAATCCAAAGATCTGCTCGCGGTGCTTTGACAATATTCAGCGCGTCTGCGACCAGCCCATTGTAAATACCAATCATTGCCAGCACGACCGCCATCAGAAGGCTGAGGCCGAGGCAAGTCAGAATGAAGCGGAACAGATTGTGACGCACATCGCGGTAGGCGAGGTTCATGGCGCATCCCTCTCGACGACCCGAACCATGCGCCCTTCAGACAGCCCTTTAACGGGTGCCAAGATGACCTGCGAGCCATCGGGAATACCACTAACCAGCTCGACCCGCGCATCCTCGGTCCGGTGCCCGAAAAATGCCGACACCTGATGCGCACGCCCATCCTGCACGACCCAGATACGACCTTTATGCCCATCAAAACCGGTTATTGCGATCTCTGGAACCAACATCGCTTCGACCAGCTCTGTCACTGTGATCCAAACTTCGGCCTGTTCGCCGAGAAAAACCTGTTCCGGGCACCGATTGCATGCAATCCAGACCCGGCGTTCTTCGTTCACCCGGTCGCTTTCTATACCGATCCGCGCGATCTTGCCGGTGAAGACCTTGTGCGGCAAAGACCGCAACCTCACTTCGGCAACTTGTCCGAGTTGCAGGCCCCCGGCCCGCTCCTCATCAATGTAGGCCAATGCCCAGACAGTGTTCGGGTCCACAAGAGTAAAGATAGGTTCACCAGCGACAACAACAGTACCTGCTTCGACATGACGCTCAACAACGACCGCGTCAAACGGTGCCCGCAACACATGATGATCAAGCAGTACACGCTCGTATTGCAGAACTGCCTTGGCGTCATTGTGCATGGATTGGGCAACCTCAACATCACTTTCTGCGACGGCCAGATCAGCGGCTGCAACATCGACATCCCGCTGCGCTTCTTCCGCAGTCTGAGTCGAGACGGCGTTGCGCCCGGCAAGTTCCTGCTGGCGCGCATTTGTCGACTGCCGCTGCGCAAGAATGGCACGCGCGCGGATCACATTTGCCTCAGCCTTGCCCAAGGTGGCCTCTGCGGCGGCAACCCCCGCTTTGGCGCGCGCGACTTTTGCTTGTTGTTCCGTCGGATGAAGCCGGGCAAGGACCTGCTCCGCTTTGATCGTATCTCCACTGTCGACCGAAAGTTCTGTCAGCGTGGCACCAACTTCAAATCCGACATCTGAGACGATCCGGGCCTCGACCGTACCCAGCCCATAAACACGTACAGGGACATTCTTTTCAATTGCGGCCGCGGAAACACTGATCGGGCACTCTGTAAGGACAAACCTGCCAAAGACGGCGAGGACGACAACAAGGCTGACACCCAGGATGATACGGCGGTTCATGGCGAAACCTCTGTACTTGCTATTCGGAATAGCCGCATCTGAGCATCGAGCAATCGGCGTCCTTCGGATTCCAATGCGAAGCCGCGTTTCCCCAAAGTCCAGCGGATCGCCAACCCTTGCACCAGCGAGACCAACAGTAGCGCTCCGTCTTCAGGCGGCAGGTCTGTGTCGAACAGGCCCGCTTTCTGCCCGTTGGTCAGCTCGATGGACAGCAATCCGACCAATTCAGTCATCAGCGTAAGAACAGATTGCCGGAGATCGTCGTTTTCGACCTGTAGCTCGCGCGAGAACAGAATGGACGGGATGGCCGGCATAGTCTCGATCTGGTGCAATTGTGCCAAGATCAGCGCTTTGATCCGATCTGCCGGATCGGCGGATGTCCTAAGCGCGTCACCCCATGCGGTTCGGAGGCGTTCAGAAATCTCTGCTGCCACCGCCAACCATAAATCCTGTTTGGTCGCGAAATGCCGGAAGATTGCGGGCTGCGTCAGCCCGACTGTATCAGCAACCGACTGCGTGGTCAGGCGATCTGGGCCCAACTCGTCCGCGAGACGCAGCATTGCCTGTACGATCTCGGTCTTGCGTTCATCTGCGGGCTTGCGTGCAGGCATTGGACATCATTTTGTTAGTGAGTAATAACTAACTAACTAAGACGAGATACACTTGCCGTCAAGCGCACCTGCATTTGATTTCTGCATCGGGGGCGGAAAGGGTCGCTTGGCACCTTTTAGGAGCGATATGATCGACAGGAAAATAGCGGAAAGCACTCAATAACCGCGGGGCGGATCTGTTGCAAACTTTTAGCCATTGACGCTCAAGAACGCAGAGAGTGAATAGCGGCCGGTGCAATTCAGCCGAAAGCCAGCTCATGATCTCCTTTTAAGGCGCACAATATCCCAAGGATGTGATCCTCTTTGCTGTGTTCTTCTACCTTCGATACGGTGTTTCATACCGGGATCTGGAAGAAATCATGGGTGAGCGCGGTGTTGCGGTAGATCACACGACGCTAAACCGTTGGGTGACAAAATACGCTAGTGCAATTGCCGATGTTGCGCGCAGACGAAAGGGACTGTGCTACCGTTCTTGGAGAATGGACGAGACTTACATTAAGGTGAAAGGCAACTGGGTCTATCTCTATCGAGCCGTCGACAAGCACGGCAAGACGCTTGATTTCATGCTTTCCCCGCGACGAAACAAACCGGCTGCGACAAAGTTCTTCGCCAGGATGCTGGAGATCAACGGGTTGCCGAGAAAGATCGTGATCGACAAGAGCGGTGCCAACACCGCCGGCATCAAGACCCTCAACAAAATGCTCAAAGGCTTTGGTTGCCCGATCCCACTTGAGATGGTGAGACAGAAACGCTTGAACAATTTCGTGGAACAGGACCACCGTTTCATCAAACGGCGAACCCAACCAATGCTGGGTTTCAAATCGCTTGAATCAGCATCAGCTACCTTGAGTGGAATCGAAGTGTCTCACATGATCCGCAAAGGTCAACTCACGCCCGGACCCTGTCTATTTCAACAGTTCGCTAAGCTCGCCACCTGACTCACAAGCGATTACTGAAATAACTCAACAGGCTCGAACTTTGCAACGGAACCGGATCAAAGCCCACGAGAATCCTAGGAAGGTTTCGACAGAAGCTCTGCGCTAAAGCGGCCCATTGCTGCGCTGAAATCTTTGTCCAGATACTCGTTCCCCATAATCACACTCAGTAGGATTTCCTGAACCTGGGATTCCAGCATTTCAATCGAATTGAGCGAGAAGTTTCCAACATTTTCAACTTGTCCGGCCGACAGTTTGTCAGGCGCATAGAAGACGTAGAAATACTGTGACACGATCATCTCATAACCGTGCGCACGCCCGATGTTCTCAAGCCCTTTCACCGAATAGAAGAAGACGTGCTGGCCGCAATCCGGCAGATAATAGAGCCAGTCTTCCGGCTGATCATCAACAGGCCAGGTTGTAAAAATGAAAATTGGGGCACCCCGGGACAGCAAGTCGTCCAGTGTGACCTTCGGATCAGGAAGATGTTCGAACACTTCAAACGCCGTGATAACATCCGCTGAAACGTCATCGATATTCTCAAGCGCGGAGTAGCTGGAAAAGAGCGGCTGAGCAAACGCATCGAAGGTTTGAAAATCCCGCCCGACGCTCCTCATCAGGCTGGCAAACAGCCCCGGGCCTGCTCCGAAATCCATACCCTTTGCGGTCAAAGGGATTTCAAGCACGTCCAGAAAGACCTTCGCGGCCAACCAGTTCTTGATGCAACGGGGCGCTGCGCCAACATCTATGGTCAGGCCCGGAATTGCGTAAGCTTCGTCCAGCCAGAAGGGATAGTCCGTCTGCTGACTGCCGCACTCCTGGCAGGCATAATAACGAACGTCATAACGCCGCAGAATTGTCTTTGAGAAAATGTAATCGGTCGCCCCACCACACAGACGGCACGATGTATCTGCTTTATCATTCATAGGTGCGTGCTTTCATCAGAAGGTTGGTTGCAACATCGTAGCGCCGGAATTCTGCGCCGACTTCATATCCTAGATCGGCAAGCAGGGCATGGAACCTGTACAGATTTTCGTTCCATACTTCCACGAACAGCATTGGCTTGCATCTGGCAATGGTTTGGGAAAGGCCTTCGATGACTTCGCACTCCATACCTTCGACATCGATCTTGATGAAGTCGAAATCCTCTTTCGCAACAACGTCATCGCCTTTTCGAATTTCAAACCCGCCCACCGGGTCCGGATCGAAATGCGCCCCTGCTACGTTGAAAGCCTGCGAGATCTGGATGCGCGCAGAATGCGACGATGCACCAAATCCAATACCCAGGTTTGACAAATCAACGGTCTTCAGTTCGTTCAGCGCAACATTCAGACGCAAAACCGAGATAACGCGTTGCTGCAGTTCAATCGCCGTGACTTTCTGCGCCTTCAGGATTTTCTCGAAATAGACCGCATGGTTCCCGATATTCGCACCGATATCGAGTATTCGGGCATTTGCCGGAACATGTGCGCCAATCAGTTCCAGTTCTTCGATCTCGTAGAATTCCCCGGCACAGTGATGCGCCTGTATGCTGTCATGCGGATCGTCCACGAAGAACCGAAAGGTCTGCCCGGCATGCTCAAACGTTCGCACACTGCCCTGATGTTGCGACAGCGTTACAGGGGGCGGGGTTTCGCCACACTCCGTGATCGCCACTGACAACAGTTCGATATTGGGAAAACTCATATCCGGAAGATCAATCTCCGGCTCGCTCAGCTCCGATCCAACGACAAGTCCGCTGTGCTCAAAGACAATTGGCAGAACGTCATCATCCGGCAATGCCGCGCTTATCGTCTGACGGACAGGCGCTGCCGCACTTAGATCAACCGAAACGGGGTCCGCATCGGCCACTCGCAGAACAAGGCCCGCCTCTGGCCTGCTTACAGGATCCAACGCGCGCAGCTCAATGCTCACCTCCACCTGCCTGGTGGAAGGTGCTTCAAGAGAGAAGGCCATCTGTGACCTATAACCGTGCGAAACAACCCGGCCGGACCGGGTCATGAATCCCGTTTGAAACTCTGGACCGCACTGGCTCAGATACCCGTCATATGCAAAGCGAACCGGCAGTTTCGGGCGGATCGAATAGGCAAGATAATCAAAGGCCGGAAAATGTCCGACATTGTAGGCTTCGGACCACCATCCGGTTTCCCCCGATGACGGCACGCGATGGAATCCGAAGAATGCCGTGTTTTCCATCGTGAAGTGCAAATGGAACTGCGGATGGTCTTTCAAGAACTGAAAACACAGATAATTCGCCGGAACATTCAAGCAGGGCAACACCAGAACCCCGGTGTCGGATAAACACTCAAGCGCCTGTTTGATCGCGCGCGTCGTGTCCAGAAATCGATACGGTCCGCCTATGTAGAGGATATTGATACCTTTCGACCTGAGAACGCGGTTCGGAGAGTCGTGAACGCGTTCCCAGTCAAATGCATAATACTTGGATGAGGCTTGCATGCTCTGTGCAAACGGATTGTCCCCGAAGGCCGCAGATTTCACCGCTCGGCCCGCAGGAAAATGCCTCTGCAAATAATATTCCAGACAGCTCTGAACGCTTTCCGAAAAGGCGCCACTTGCGTTCATCGTCGGGCCAGTCTCGCCACTCATCAAGCCATCCTTGTTCCAGACATGATGTTTGCCATCATGACGTCTTCTCGTCTTACCCGCTAATCTACACGCGGAAAACCGCAGAGCTACGGCTGCCTCAGCGGGTCAAAGCCGAAAAACACGCACTATATCTCTTGCCGATCACTGACCAATCAGCGGTTCTGGTGACACTGTGACGGGCGGCAACACCTATGTCCGCAAGTCTTGCGCGATCCTTGATCGTCAAGGCACCGAGCGTCTGTCGCATCTCGTCCAACGCGCAAACGATAAACTCGCTTTCTTCCTTCAGACCCAGGCCGCGGGCACCAAACGGAGAAGAGACCACAGCCAGCTCAGCGGCTGCATACTCGAACATCTTGATGTTGGAACCTGACCCGAGATTCATTGGGTTGAGGCCGATATCCGCAACACGGAATGCCATCCATTTGGTGGTTTCATCAACCTCTCCCAACCGAATGACGTTTTCCAGGGTCGTTTCTTTCAACGGGCCGTAGTCGCACACCCCACCCAGCACAATGAACTGCATGTCCGGGATCTGCTTTGCAAAATCGAGGATACGGTCGGCAGCCGAGAAATTCGGATGGTGGAAAGAGCCGCCGAAGACCGCTGTCAGCTGATCTTTCAAACCCAAACGCGTGCGTATCCGGGTCAACGCATCTTCCGGCACGTGAGGCACCCCAAGCGCGTCCACACCGTTTTCGATGATCGTTATCTGATCGGCGTCTACACCGTATTCCTTTGCGAACGTGGTCGCATCGTTGGGTGTACAGGCAATCACATGTTGCGACTTCAACAGCGCCGTTTCCTCCACATTCCGAACAGCTTCCAACAGATGTGGAAAGCGTTCAAGGACAGAGGATTTCTGCTGAAGCTCAACATTCTGAGAGTCAAAGACAATCGGGATGTCCGTGTCGCCCCGCGCCTGCAGAAGCGCATAAATCGAATAAGGGTGTGCTGTTACACATGCGTCCGATACAGCCAGCCGCTTGGCAAGAACTTCATTGTACAGGGCGCACTCATCCCAATGCAGAGCATACGCGACATCAGCTGCCATTTGAACTTCGGCATCCAGCTTGATCTCGAGCTCACGGAACCGTCCTTCGACAGCAACCCGTATCTCACGCAGGTTCGGGCCAAAAACAACCGTCTCATTGCGCCCATTCCTGTCCGGAACAATGAGTTCGACGTCGAACTGTTTGGAAAGCTCGCGTGCAAGGTAAAATATACGTCTTTGCCCACCACCGACAGCCGGCCACGTGGAATAGAAATTTGCGATAACAACGCGTTTCATAAAGTTTTGACCCGTCCGGCATCCATATCCATTCTGTCAAGGACAGCATGGACATACTGGATCGTTGAAATCTGCGAGATTTGTTGATGGTGTATACGTCGTGCTTCCTTGCGCACCCAGCTCGCAAACAGCTTTTTGAGGGGCTTGATATTGTTGCGTGTACACAGGCGCTCCAACTGCCAAAGGTTGCGCAATTTTCTTATCCCCATCACACGAGCGGGATTTCCTGATTTGCGGTTTGCATTGTCAAGCTCAAGGATCATTCGAAGGCGAACAGGGGCGCTATTGTCGCGATCCAACGCGTGGCTCTCTGCCTCGGTGGCCTCCCGCCCCTGCAAGGCATAGGCAATCGCATCGGCGAATTCCGCGCCATCAAATGCAAGAAGCTCGGCGACTGACCAATAAAGCTTGCGCTGTAAAAGCCGCTGAACGCGTGTGACAGCTTCACCCAAAGCCCCTACCGGTCGTGGTATGATCTCGGCCTTGTCGGCAACTTGATAGGGATAGTCTTTGCCGGTTTCGACCAAAGCGGCTTTGAAATCTTTTGAGTGGGAAGTCTCTTGCACCACTGCGCTTTGTGTATCCGGCATCGGTGTGGCAACAGGCTGCGCGCCCTTCTTTGACCCCGTGACCTTAAACGCCCGAACAAATGACCCCAAGCGCCGGAACTCATAGCGTGTTGCTATCGGGTCCCGGTCATGTTCTGGAATGGCATGTGGATGAAGGATCGTCGCAATCAAACGGCCACCTTCGGGACGCGGAACAACCGTTTTGATCTTTGACCACCGCTTGCTGTAGGGCAGTGGCTCACGATGGCTGCCAATCATCAAAAGCGCATCTTTGGCGGCGTCAGCATAAATGGACTTGTATTCCAGTTCGATCGTCAGTGATGTACCGACGCTTTCGGGCACAAACACTTCCAGAGATGCGCCGATATCAATCGTTTGCGCGGCCTTTTCGGTAGCGGCACTTTCGATGGACTTGATCACGTACTGAGACAGATGCGCGCCATTCGTCAGATCGATACGCCCATCCGGCGTCAGCGTCCGGTCAATATTGTATTTTTCCATCCCAAGCGGGAAGCGGGCGTAGTTATAGCTCTGTTCAAACCAATGATCACCGTCCGCCGGGACACCTTCCACTTCGGTCCGCTTCAGAAGCCCTGTTGTGGCAAAAACACCAATTTCCTCATACATGCGATCTTCACGCAGAAGATCATACATGTTGCCGATCGACGGAATGTGGACGTCATCGATAATGAGAATTCCGCCAGGCTTGAGGCGTTCATAAAGAATGGCGTATTCAAGATCCGGGAAGGGGTAACCATGCGGCCCGTCAATAAGGATGACGTCAAACATATCGTCATCCGCAAACTGGTGGACAAGCAATGTCTGCTGCGTTGGGCCATAAACAAACTCAGTGCGATCCGCTTTGAATTCCGGGTCCTTCTGCACCAAACCAACCGAACTGTCCGGCATATCCCTGTCATCATACGCAAACACAACGTGCTTGGCAGCCAGGTTTGAGAACATAATGGTTGATTTTCCACAACCGGTCTCAACCGTTTTGATGTCGCCACTTGGCAGGACTTCGGAAATTGCAATCAATACGTCTGAATTAAATGCCCCGCCCCGATGGGCCCGACCAGCCAAACGCTGCAAAATGTCTTTTGTAGAAGTAGCCACGGAATGTCCCATACTCGGTTTTGGAATTTTTGCTTTCGTACAGATGCCCAGATTGCGAAGCAACCTAAATCATCAACTATAAGTTAAGTGCTCGTCTTTCCCTAACATTGCGAAAAAACATTTTATTTCAAGTACTTACTATAACATCCATTCAAGTGTTTCTTGTAGACTGTAATTCGGCTCGGCCTGAGTGAGGCTGCGGTACAATTTGACATCCCCCATCAATTCCTTTACCTCATTGGCGCGCACAAACTGGGGGTTCACGGTCACGTTCAGGCTGTGCCCTGTAATGTCGCTGCACATGTCCACAATGTGCTGCAAAGGGGTTGCCACTCCGGAGCAGATATTAACCTGCCGTCCGCGCAAATCCGGACGCAGCAATGCCCGATAAGCATGCGCCACATCGCGAACGTCGGAAAAGTCCCGGGCAACATCAAGGTTACCCAGTTCGATCTGCGGGGCGCGCTGCCGGAAATGGGCCACGATTTTAGGGACAAGGAATTGGGCATTCTGCCCGCGCCCGGTGTAGTTAAAGGGCCGCGCAATCACGATCGGCAAACGATCCGTAAACAGCTGAGCCATGTATTCCATGGCCAGTTTCGAAACCGCGTAATCGTTCACGGGCGCCGGAGAGGTTGTTTCCGCAATCGGCGCATGTTTCGAGTTGCCATAAATATTGGCGCTGCTTGCCAAAATGACCCCAGACTGGCCCACGCCGGCCCGAGCCAACGCCTCCAGCAAAACCCGGGTTCCAATCACATTTACCTTGTAGAAGTCCTCAGCTGCTCCATGCGCGACAAACGCAATCGCAGCCAGATGGATCACCGCATCGGGTTTTACCGTATCTACAACCTGTTCAATTGCCGCGCTGTCCGAAAGATCCGCCTGCAGATAGGTCGGGTCCGGCGCAGGAGGCACCGTCATGCCGGTGCCCCAGACCTCCCATCCCGCTGCCTCCAGTTCAGCAGCCACATACCGCCCGGTGAACCCGTAACGGCCAGTGATCAAGACGCGACCTCCTGACATCAGAACGAAACGCCCCGTTCGTTGCGCGCCAGATCAGCTGCGACCATCATCTGACAGAGATCTTCAAGAGAGGTCGTGGCCTCCCAGCCCAGAACGTCCTTGGCCTTGCTTGCGTCACCAATCAGTAGTTCGACCTCGGCGGGGCGATAGTATTTTGGATTGATGCGCACCAGAACACGGTTTGACTCGGCATCAATTGCCACTTCATCTTCCCCCTGTCCTTCAAACCGCAGACCAATGCCTGCGCCCTTGAACGCCATCGTGACAAAATCGCGTACAGTTTCGGTTCGCCCGGTTGCCAGAACAAACGTATCCGGTGTGTCTGCCTGCAGCATACGCCACATCCCGTCCACGTAATCCTTCGCAAACCCCCAATCACGCTTGGCGTCTAGGTTCCCAAGTTCCAGGCAATCAAGTTGCCCCAGTTTGATCTTGGCCACACCATCGGTGATTTTCCGCGTCACGAACTCCAACCCTCTGAGCGGGCTTTCGTGATTGAACAGGATCCCGGATGTGCCAAAAATATCGTAGCTTTCGCTATAGTTTATGGTCATCCAATGGGCATAAAGCTTGGCTACCCCATAAGGGCTGCGTGGCCAGAAAGGTGTTTCTTCCCGTTGAGGGATCTCCTGAACCTTGCCGAACATCTCTGATGTGGACGCCTGATAGAAACGAATTTTAGGATTCACAATTCGGATTGCTTCAAGCCAATGCAGCGCCCCAATGCCAGTGATCTGGGATGTCGTAGCGGGCTGATCGAACGAAATCCCTACAAAACTCTGTGCTGCAAGGTTGTAAACCTCATGGGGCTCCGTCTTCTGAATCAGACGGATCATTGCGCCCATATCGGTCAGGTCAAGTTCTTCCAGTGACAGGTTGGGATGTGAACGGATGCCCAGATCATCGATACGCCAGAAATTGGTGGAAACCACCCGGCGGAACGTGCCGACAACTTTATATCCCTTTTCAAGAAGAAGCTCTGCCAGATAGGCTCCATCTTGCCCGGTAATACCTGTAACAATTGCGGTTTTGGTCATTCTAAGCCCTCTTTTTTTATACCGGGCTTTAACTGATCAAACCTAATGCGTCTACCGCTTGTCGGCGTAAGTTTGCCGATAAACCAATGTGTTCTTGCAAGCCCACACAGCCTTTTGGGACCGCAAGATAGCGTATCGATAAGGCTGGTGTCTCTAACGGGTCCGGGGTTCGCCTTGACACTAATGGCCCTTTCAGGCATCGCTCCTTCATTGACCGGGTAGAACAACCCCAATCAGACTGAACCTTGATGGCCGTAGAACAACAGAAGCTCGATAGAATTTCGATTGTTACGATGATCGGCATGATCTCCACAGCAGCGGGTATCATCATTGCGTTTTTTGCGGTTCAGGGAATGTACAGATACATTCAGATCTGCTTTCTGCCCAAGGCAAACAATCGGAATGTCACCGCATATCAACAAACGCCTTATCGAAAGCTGCCGCGCCATAGAGTGATCCCTTACCAAACCAGGAAATCTTCGGATATTGGCCTGCGCTTTCGTCAAGGGGCGCTGATGGTAAGATCGGCGACTGTTTCAACACCAATGCACCAAAGATGAAGCCGCGGAGTAACGCCAGTCAGATGTCTGAAATTGTCTTTGATCTCACCGAGGTTTTCAGCGCCTCCACCGGCAAGCTGCGGTTTTACGGGATTATGCGTGTTGTGCATGAACTCGGCCTACAGCTTGTGCAGCGCAAGGCCCCGGTGCGTTATGGTATTTTCTCCTATGCCCATGATGGGTATTTGGAAGTGTTTCCCGAACTTCGCGAGGATGGGACCGTCGATCTGAACGTTCCCTTGGGCATTCAGGAAATACGCATTCGCCCGGCCTACAGACGCAAAACGTTTCTGACCAAGCTGGCAACGCGTGCGGTGAATCCGCTTCTCCAACGGCGCAACAAGAAGATGTGGGCGAAGTCTGGATTGACACTGCCGCGTTTGGACATGTCCGGCAAAACCCTGGTCTCTGCCGCCAGACCCAAGTTGGTGACGGATGCAATTGATTCACTGGAGCGGCACGGTGTGCGCCCGCGTTTGGTACCGCTGCTATATGACATGATCCCGCTTCACTCTCAGTTCGGACATAAATCAGCTTATTTCCCGGGCAAATTCCTGGATGACAACCGGATCGTGATTTCAAACTCCACCGAGATCATGACCATATCAGAATTCACCAAATCCGAATTGCTCTCCTTCTCTGAACAGGGTGTTCTGCCTCCTGTTCCGCCGGTGGTCACATCGATCCCGCTTGTTCATGAATGTGCAGAAGGGGATCGCGAAGCGACCCTGACACTGCCGCCCGCACCCTACATCCTGACGGTCGGCGCCACGATGGGTCGGAAAAACCTCGAAGCCTCGTTTGGAGCGCTTCAGATTCTGCAAGCTCAGGGCGCAACTGTGCCGACCCTGGTCATTGCCGGAGCCCTGCGCAAAACCACTCAGAAACACCTGGCGTCAGATGATATGGCGGCCATCCGCGACAAGATCGTCCTTATCGACAGCCCGGCACAAGAGGATCTGGTGGCGCTGTATCGCAATGCGCTTGCAGTCGTGATGGCCACCCGGATGGAAGGCTGGGGATTGCCCGCAGGCGAGGCGCTCTGGTTTGGAACACCTGCAATCTGCTCCACGGCTCCTGTACTGCGCGAAGTGTGCGGTGATTTGGGGCTCTACTTCGACCCCGACAGCCCCGAAGAGCTGGCCGCGCATATACGCCGCCTTCAGGAAGATACTGCCTTTGCCTCCGACCTGCGCAACCGTATCACCGCGGCACATCCGACCCTGCGTACATGGAGCAGCGTCGCGGATGATCTGCAACGCGTGCTGGAACGGCTCTGACCCAGCTTGCGCATTGAAGGCTGCTGGCTGAACCAGGACAGGCTCAGCCGGTTTTTTCCTGTTGCTCGATCTGGACAACGGTGGTGACGGCAGTGTGCAGATCGCGGGCCACATCGGCCCAGTCGCGCAGATTGGCCGCGGCGATTTTAGCCTCAAGCGCAGCACGATGATCGGCATCCAGCAGACGCTTGGCCGCTTCTACGATGCTGGAAACCTGGGTCGCATCGCAATATTCCACCAGGTCCTCTCCAACTTCGGGCAGCGAAGAATTGTTCGCGACCACAGCCGTCTTGCCATAAGCCAGCGCCTCCCCCACCGGCAATCCCCAGCCTTCATACAGGCTGGCCATGATGGAGAACTGGCAATGGCTGTAAAGCATGTCGAGCTCTTCGTCAGAGGGACCATCAATAACCCGGACATAACCGTAGATATTCCCGGTGGCTGCTAACAGGTCTTCAAAGTCCTGCCGCAACCAGCCACGACGCCCGGCAAAGACAAGCTTGGGCAGATCCACATATCCTTGATCCAGCAAGGCTTTCCAGGCCAAGGCAATGCGCCAGACATTCTTGCGCGCCTCTATGGTTCCAACACACAGGACAAAGGGGCTGGCAACAACATGGCGCAAGCTGTCGTCCAACGTGATCAATTCCCGTAATCCCGGATAGGCTGCGGTGGCAATATTTGCCGACAGAGGCCCAACCACCTGCTCCTGCGGGCCCATATCTGCCCCCGATGGCAAGGCGGCCTGTGCCAGTGGCACTACGGTGGCAGGGGCATCGACATCATGGGCGGAAAAGAAATCCTTCAGATCTCTGAGGGTTGCCTGTGAAATTGCCAGATAATGGTCCGTGTATTCCTGAGATCGCATGAGCCACTGATAGAAATTGGCCGGACCCATTCCGTCACACGTGTGCGGGGCGACAATGGGGATCAGGTCATAGACCATGGAATGAACCACAAGCTCTGCCTTGCGGGCTTGCAGAAAAATGTCGATCTGTTCCGAGAACCATGCGCTGTCAAGCAGCACCAAGTGATCACCAGCGTGCGCGCGCGATGAGAACTCCACCGGGCTGAGGGTCTGCTGTTTTACCTGCTTGCGGCCCTTTCGCGCGTCGCGCCACATCCTGGCGGACATATTGTATTTATGGAAACGCCGATCATGCCCCAAACGGGCGGCCACATCCAGCCAAGTCCGCTGAAGATAATACTTCACCGGTTTGGTGCGGTATTTTTTCAAAGGGGGCAGGTTGTCACGCCGGGCCACGGACGGGCGAAAGATCCGGCGCATGCTTTCAGGCGAGGCGAATGCTTCAACTCCGATCTCTGAGAATGGCAAACACAGATAGCGTCCCAATTTCCTGTCTCTCCAAGACAGGTACAACCGGTCGGCATCCACAAGCCTGGACATCTCAACGATCATCGTCACGACGACCCGCTGAATTCCGGAATACCGGTCGATCTTGGTCACATAGCCGATCAAACTTGATATATCGAAAAAGAACGTGCGCCTGTCTTGCCCAGCCTGCATGTCGGACATATCTAAATCTCCCAGTGGCAAACTGACAGCCCCTCTCTGAACGGGTCGCGCTGTTTTCGACCCGATGAGGGGCGAGACGCAGCCCCGATCTTATCCGCGTGCGTAGACATCCTCATAACGGATGATGTCATCCTCGCCCAGATAGCTTCCGGTTTGCACTTCGATCAGCACCATGGGCACTTTTCCGGGGTTTTCCATGCGGTGCACGGCACCAAGCGGGATGTATACAGACTGATTTTCAGTAACCAGTTTAACGTCATCATCGACCGTGACCTTCGCAGTCCCCTCGACCACGATCCAGTGTTCGGAGCGGTGGTGATGGCTTTGCAGAGACAGTGCCGCGCCGGGGTGGACATGGATGCGTTTGACCTGAAAGCGCCCGCCGACGACCAGACTTTCAAACCAGCCCCACGGGCGGAAATCTTTTGGAAAGATGGTGGCCTGGTTTGCGCCTTTGGCCTTGAGCGCTTCGACGGCTTTCTTTACGTCCTGCGCGCGGGATTTATCCGCTACCAGAACCGCATCAGGCATTGCCACAGTGATGACGTCCTTCAGGCCGATGCCCACCACTTGCAGATTGTCCGCCTCTGAACGCAAAAGCGTGTCACTGCACTCAATTGCCGTAACGCTGCCTGTCGCCACAACCCCGTTTTCATCCGGACCCGCCTCACGCCAGACCGAGTCCCAATCCCCCAAGTCAGACCAACCGGCGGAAAACGGCACGACGCTCAGGTTGTCAGCTTTTTCCATCACGGCATAGTCGATCGAGATATCCTCGGCCTGCCTCCAGGCCTCAGGGTCCAGCCGCAGGAAACCCAGATCGGCCTTGGCCGCTTCGCAAGCTGCCTTGACCGGGGTCATCAGCGCTGGCGCGTGAGCTTCAAAGGCGGTGATGATATCGCTAGCCCGGAACAGGAAGATACCGCCATTCCACAGATGTTTGCCATCGGCCACCATCGCCGTGGCAGAATCTACATCGGGTTTCTCGACAAAGCTGTCGAGCTTGACGGGTGTGCTGCCTTCAGGGGCCGCCGCCAGCTTGAGATACCCATAGCCGGTCTCAGGCCGGTCCGGTGTAATTCCAAAGGTCACCAATTGCCCGGCCTGGGCCGCTGACACGCCCGCAACCACAGCGGCGCGGAACGCGTCTGCATCTGGCACAACATGATCGGACGGTGCGACCAGCAGCAAGGCCTCAGGGTCGGACGCAGCCACATGCAAGGCTGCAGCCAGAACCGCGGGTGCGGTATTGCGCCCTTCGGGCTCAATCAGAATCGCACCTGGATCAATGCCCGCTGCCTGCAGCTGTTCGGTCACGATAAACCGGAAATCAGACCCGGTCACCACCACGGGCGCGGCATACCCCTCGCCGGACAGACGTCTGGCCGAGGCCTGAAACAGGGTCTCTTCCCCGGCAATGGCGGCAAACTGCTTTGGATAGGATTTCCGAGACAGCGGCCAAAGACGAGTGCCGGAACCGCCGCAGAGAAGAACAGGAGTGATGGACACGATCAAACAACCTTTGCCAGTAAATAGAGGTTTCTACTCTCAACTTAACAGCAGTTTTTCAAGATGGTTCTTTTATCTTGGGATGGATCCGTTGCAAAGTTTCTTACTGACCGAAGAGTTGACACCGAACCCGCGGCTCATGCCGCCAATTCCGCAAACTGGCGAAACGGACAGATTCCGGGCGTGAGCTGACCTTTGCGGATCATGTGCGCCATTTCGATCCCGTCCAGTGTAGCCGCCGCTGAAGCGAAGGCCTTGAACCCTAACATCAGCCGAGTGCGTCTCTTGATGAAGCGATGGTCTTGTTCCACGATGTTATTCAGATACTTCCGCCTGACCACCTCGATTGGGATCGGACAACCAAAGCCTTTCAGCATCCTGTTTATGGCTTTGATGCCAGCCGAGTTAGCTCCGCTTTTGTCGATGACAATCTTCCTCGGAAGCCCGTTGACCTCCAGCATCCTGGCGAAGAACTTTGTCGCAGCCGGTTTGTTTCGTCGCGGGGAAAGCATGAAAGGCTGTGTCGCAAATTTTGAAAAAGGTTATAGCCGGCCCCCGCCAGGGCACACTTATCCTGCCAGTCGGGCAAATTGCTGAAAGC
The DNA here is from genome assembly GCF_059612645.1 of Ruegeria sp. YKSF131. Classification (NCBI taxonomy): domain Bacteria; kingdom Pseudomonadati; phylum Pseudomonadota; class Alphaproteobacteria; order Rhodobacterales; family Roseobacteraceae; genus Ruegeria; species Ruegeria sp. YKSF131. The sequence continues at coordinate 75,308 of NZ_JBXWQZ010000006.1, forward strand.
CGGAAGTCGTATCGCTAGAGAATTGTTTCTTCCGGATCATGTTGGCTACCTCTATCCCATCCAGTGTGGCTGAAGCCGATCTGAAAGATTTAAACCCACACATGTGCCGCACGCGTCGTTTGATGAATCTGTGATCCTGCTCGACTATGTTGTTGAGATATTTGGATCTGATCGTTTGTACTTTGGCTGGACAACCGAACCGCTTCAGGATTCTGTTCACTTCTCCAATGCCAGCTGCATTTGCTCCACTCTTGTCTATGACGATTTTGTTTGGGATCCCGTTTGACGACAGTGCTTTTGCAAAGAACTTGGTTGCTGCTGGACGATTTCGTCACTCAGACAGCATGAAATCAAGGGTGTTTCCCGCTTTGTCGACTGCTCGATAAAGATACATCCACTTGCCGCGCACACGGAGATAGGTTTCGTCCATGCGCCAGGAACTCAGCGTTGGTCGCTTCTTCGATTGCGCACGAGCTGCGATGATTGGCGAGTATTTCACAACCCACCTATTCAATGTGGCATGGTCAACTCGCACAACGCGCTCAGCCATGATCTCTTCCAAATCGCGATAAGAAACCGTGTATCGCAGGTAGAAGTAAACGGCGTACAAAACCGCATCTTCGGGAAAACGACAGCCTTTCAAGGAAATTTTGTTGAAACCTGTTGGAGAACAATGCACGGACAACAAACGTCGAAATCTACGTGCTCTTCAAACCGGACCAAAAGTTTGCGGCACAACCGTTTCAAAACGAAAGCACAGACGAGCTGATTGTATGCGCCCGGAACAATTTTTTCTCAGAAACTTCTGTCTCCGAGTTATCCAACTTGAACTAGAACACCGCCAAGGCTTAAACCTAGAATTTTCCGGGGAAAAGTCCGCATAAAAACCTTCGAACAAGGTTGACAGAGCGGCGGCGTGAAAATCCCTGCATATCGGTTAGGTAATTCACCCACATCCCCTCCAGCAAGGCGAGCGTTCCGCTGGTTGCGTCATCTACTAGGTTCGGGTCACGTCCGTTTTTAGGGGCTATCTCTTTGAACGCGGACCGCAAGGTTTCGACAAGTTTGTCATCCTGAGTGCTGCTGTAACGGGCGATACCTGGATGAGAGCTTGCGATACCCCGAAACGCATGCCAGACTTTCGTACTGCGCGGATTGAGCAGTGCTTCTGACAGGTCGGCCTCAATAACTGCCATAACACGGTCTTCGGGCGTTGCGCTCGCGCCCAGATCCGTCCTTCTTTCCATCTCGGCATAATACTCGGTGCTGAAATGCCGGGCGGCTGCGGTCAGCAAATTGTCCTTACCCCCGAAATGCAAATGGATCATTCCGCGCGACAGGCCGGAGCGCTCGCAGATTCGGCTGACCGAGGTATCGGTAACTCCAATATCGGCAATTGTGTCCAGAGTCGCGTCGATCAGTAGCTGTTTGTTGGCTTCCGGATCCCGCTTTGAACCGCGTTTTTGTTCCTTGGTGCTTTGCACTTTGTTCAATGTTACCAACCGTTTGTGAATGCCTCATAGAGGTAGATCAAAGGAATATTGACACGAAAGGCCTTTCTGGCGCAACATTTAATGGACGATCGTCCATTAGTAACTCGTGAATTTCGGGAAGGGAGGTTGGGTGATCTTTCGCAGCGAAGCGTCCCGGGGATATACCCTCAGCGCGCCAGCCACGGCTTACGTGGGGTTTCTGGTCGCGGCGCCATTGTTGATCCTGATTGCCTATTCATTCTGGACCCAAACCTATGTGACGCTCGACAAGACACCGACGCTGAAGAATTACAGCGATGCGTTTGCGGATCCGCTGGTCCGGCACCTGATGCTTCGGTCGATCTGGATTGCCGGAGCGGTGACCGTAGTCACCGTCGCACTGGCCTATCCCGTCGCGTATTTTATCGCGATGAAGGCCCAGAAAAAGACCATCTGGCTTCTGCTCATCACCATTCCATTTTGGTCCAGCTATTTGCTGCGTGTATTTGCCTGGAAACTCATTTTGGGTTTCAACGGCGTTATGAACTCTGCGCTTCTGGCGCTGGGTCTCATCAGCGAGCCTCTCGACTTCCTGCTTTACAACGAATTCGCAGTTGTGCTGACGCTCGCTCATGCCTGGGCGCCATTTGCGATCCTACCGATCTATGTCTCATTGCAGAAAATCGATCCCAGTCTACTTGAGGCTGCAACAGATCTTGGGAACAGTCCCATTCAACGTTTTATGCGGGTGACGCTGCCGCTGACGATCCCAGGTATCATTGCCGCTTGCCTGATCATCTTCATCCCTACAGTTGGTGATTATGTGACCCCGGCTCTGGTTGGTGGTTCAGATGGGAAGATGATCGCCAATCTTATTCAGGTGCAGTTCGGGGCCGCCAACAACTGGCCCCTTGGGGCTACGCTATCGCTGATCGCAATGCTGTCGGTGGGTTTTGTGGCTATCGTGTTTGTCATGTCCGCAACGCGGCTGGGGAGGCGGATCAGATGAGACGTCCTACAACCCTGACAGCCTATGCGTTCCTTTATCTGCTGTTTCTGTACCTGCCGGTTCTGTTCCTTCCCTTGTTCTCGTTCAACAGCGGCACAATCGTTGCGTTCCCGATCAAGGGCTGGACACTGGACTGGTATCGGAAGCTAGGCGAGCAGGACACGTTGATCCAGGCGCTTTGGAATTCGCTTGCCGTCGGCACTGTTGTTGCCCTTCTATCGACCGCCATGGGATTGTTCGCCGCCCGTGCCTTTGTTCGGTACCGTTTTCGGGGTCAACGCGCGGCAGAAGGTCTGGTGATGCTGCCTTTGGTGATCCCGGGCATAATCGTCGCCTCTTCAATGCTGGTCCTGTTTCTGTTTCTCGGTCTCAAGCCGTCTTTGCTGACCGTCATTCTGGGCCATACGTTTCTCGCGTTGCCGTTCTCTGTCTCGATCCTGAAGTCTGCCTTTGATGACTTCGACGCATCACTGGAGGAAGCATCTTACGATCTGGGCGTCGGTGTGTTCGAAACATTCCGTCGCGTGACGCTGCCGGTCGTTGCCCCCGGTATCGTAGCCAGTGTTTTGGTCACATTCACCGTCAGTTTCGATGAATTCGTCCTCGCCTTTTTCCTGTCCGGTAACCAGCCAACCCTGCCGGTTTACATCTGGAGCCAAATCCGTTTCCCCGCCAAGCTTCCAAATGTTTTGGCACTGGGGTCGATCCTGTTGCTAACCTCGGTTCTGCTTCTGGTTCTGGCTGAATACTTCCGCCGCCGTTCATCCGCATCTGAGGTCCGATGACAAACAGAAACATCATAGAGCTCAGGGATGTCGAAAAGCGCTACGGCACATTTGTGGCCGCGAGCGGCATAAACCTTGACCTCAGAGAGGGCGAGTTCTTTTCGCTCCTCGGTCCTTCGGGATGTGGCAAGACCACGGTTTTACGCATGATCGCGGGCTTTCAGGAACCCACCAGAGGGAAGGTGCTGATTGACGGGCAGGATATGGAAGGAGTGCCCGCCAACAAACGCCCGACGAATATGGTTTTCCAAAGCTACGCAATCTTTCCGCACCTCAATGTCGGGAATAACGTAGCCTACGGGTTGCGGGGCAAAGCGCCTAAGGCCGAGATCGATCAGCGCGTCGCCGAAGCCTTGGAAATGGTCGAACTGGGTGGTCTTCAGGATCGCGGCGCAAGCGAGTTATCGGGCGGGCAACGTCAAAGGGTGGCGCTTGCCCGCGCGCTGATCATGCGGCCAAAGGTGTTGCTTTTGGATGAACCCTTGTCAGCGCTTGACAAGAAGCTGCGTGAACAGATGCAGTTTGAAATGCGCAATCTGCAACAGTCGCTTGGCATTACCTTTGTGATGGTCACGCATGATCAGTACGAAGCGATGACCATGTCCGACCGTATCGGCGTAATGTTCAATGGACAACTCAAACAGGTGGACACGCCAACAACGCTTTATGCCCGTCCCTGTGATCAGCAAGTGGCCCGCTTCATCGGTGAGATGAACATATTGCCGGCCCGGTTGCTGGACGAAAGCGGTGACACGTTGTCAATCGATGCGGCTGCCTTCGGGCGGATGGAAATCGAAAGAAATCCCAATGTGGCGACCAGCGCCAGAAACATGAATATCGGTATTCGGCCGGAACAGCTGGAGATTGCTGCGGACCGGCCTGAAGACTACCCATCAACGGTTCAAGGCACTGTCAGCAACGTCGCCTTCTACGGTGAAAATATTCACTACCACATTCAGGTGGCAGGAGCCGAGAAACCAATCTCGGTCTCGGTTCCAAACTATTTTCACACGGTCGATTTTAAACGTGGCGACACCGTTTGGCTGGGGCTTCAGGCGGCCAGTGTGATCGATCTTGGTACGAATTCGGAATAAAACAGAGGGAGGATAGAATGAAACTTCAGGGAATTGCGGCCTTCGCATGTGCGACGGCGTTAACGACAGGCGTTGCCAGTGCAGGTGGCGCTGATCTGACGGTTTTTGACTGGTCGGGATATGAAGATCCTGGGTTCTTTGCCAGTTACATGGAAAAATACGGGGACGAAGCACCAAGCTATTCCTATTTCGGAAGCCAGGAAGAAGCCTTTACCAAGCTGAGTTCCGGTTTTACCGCTGATCTGGCACATCCTTGTTCCGACGCTGTCAGAAAATGGGTCGCAGCTGATCTGATTCAGCCTTTGGACGAAAGCAAGCTGACCAATTGGGCGGATGTGCTGCCCGAGATCAAAGAGGTCGACGCCATCGTTCTGGACGGCCAGCTTTACATGCTGCCGTTTGAATGGGGGAACACGGGCCTTATCTATCGCACCGACAAGATCTCGGGGGATGACATCTCGCTGCAACTGATGGCGGACCCGGCCTTTGCGGGCAAAATCGCCATCCCGGATGCCGCATCGTCTGCTTATGCCCTGGCCGCGCTGGCCACCGGAAACGCGGATGACTACACCAACCTGAGCGATGAGCAATTCAAGGAAGCATCGGATTTCCTGCGCTCGATCCATCCAAACATGCGCTTTTACTGGTCCGATGCGGGTCAGTTTGACCAGGCCATGACCAGTGGCGAGATCGAAATGGGTTGGGCCTGGAACCAGTCCGAACTGAACCTGATCTGGAACGAAGTGCCCGCGGCCATGATGCGCAACGTGGACAAGGGCATCGCGACCTGGGCGTGTGGCTATGTGCATCTGAAATCGTCCACGACACCGGTCGATCAGGTCTATGACCTTTTGAACGCGCTTACGGACCCTGCCAGTGGTCAGTACATCATCGACAACTGGGGCTACCCGCATTCCAACGCAAAAGCTTTCGAAATCGCCGATCAGGCCAATATCGAAGCCTATGGTTTTTCCGATCCCAAAAGCTTCTTCGAAGGCAGCTTGTTTTTTGATGCTGTGAACCCCGAGCTTGAGGCGAAGATGCTGGCCGAATTCGAGCGGATCAAAGCCGGCTTCTAACACAACCCATCATCCGGGGCCTAAGGGCTCCGGAACCCAACTACAGGAAAACGCGTGATTATGTCGAACGCGAACCCATATGCTCTGCTTTTTGAACCGATCCAGATCGGGCCGGTGACAGCCAGAAACCGCTTTTATCAGGTGCCGCATTGCACCGGGATGGGGCATCTCAGGCCGCGGGCGGACGCTGCCGTGCGGGGAATGAAAGCAGAAGGTGGCTGGGCCGTGGTGTCCAATCAGGAGACCGAGATTCATCCGACCTCGGATTTGTCCCCGTTCCCAGAAGGGCGACTGTGGGATGCGCGCGATGTGCCTGCGCTGCGTCTGATGACGGATGCGGTGCATGCACATGGTGCGCTGGCGGCCATCCAACTGGTTCATAACGGCAACCATGCGCAGAATCTGCTGACCCGCGCTCCGGTTCTTGCACCGTCCGAAATGTCTGTGGATACGACGCAACCAAAGCATGCGCAGGCCATGGACAAGGCTGATATTAGGGAACTTCGCCGCTGGCACCGCGACGCGGCCCTGCGCGCGAAAGAGGCCGGGTTTGACATCGTTTATGTCTATGCCGGGCACAACATGACATTGGCACAGCATTTCATGCTGCCCCATATGAACCAGCGGAGCGATGAATATGGGGGGTCGCTTGAAAATCGTGTGCGGCTGACCCGTGAACTGCTGGAAGACACCCACGATGCCATAAGCGACAGCTGTGCCGTGGCGTTCCGCTTTGCCATTGACGAGATGATGGGCGCCGACGGTATGCAGGCGGCAGAAGAAGGCCGCGCCATTGTCGAGCTATTGGCCGATCTTCCCGACCTGTGGGACGTGAATGTGGCGGATTGGTCCAATGACAGCGCAACGACCCGTTTTCAGCCCGAAGATGGTTATCAGAACGCGTTTCTGTCTCACGTCAAACAGATCACCCGAAAACCTGTTGTTGGCGTTGGCCGACTGACGTCCCCGGACATGATGCTGTCGATGGTCAAAAAGGGAATTGTCGATCTCATCGGTGCTGCGCGGCCATCCATTGCGGACCCATTCATACCAAAAAAGATTGAGGAAGGCAGGATCGACGAAATCCGCGAATGCATCGGCTGCAATATCTGCGTGTCGTCGGACAATCTGGGTGTTCCGATCCGCTGCACACAAAACCCAACGACGGGCGAGGAATGGCGCCGCGGCTGGCACCCCGAGATCATTGAGCCGAAAAAAAGCGAGGCAGAAGTGCTGGTCATCGGTGGCGGACCTGCGGGGCTGGAATGCACCATGCAATTGGCACGGCGCGGGTATCAGGTGACACTGGCCGAGGCCTCGACCGAATTTGGTGGACGGGTTGGCAGGGAAAGCAGACTTCCCGGCCTCGCCGCCTGGTCGCGCGTGGTTGACTATCGCCTGAACGATCTGAAGCAGCGGGCCAACGTACAGTTGTTCACGGACAGCAAGCTCGAAGCCGGACAAGTCTCCGAGCTTGGCATCGAACATGTCTTTGTCGCAACCGGCAGCTATTGGCGCGCAGATGGCGTGGGTCGCAACACGCAGCGCCGCCTGCCCACGGTCATGCCGGGTGCTAAGGTGCTGACGCCTGATGAGATCATGAATGGGGTTCTGCCCCCGGACGGTCCGGTGATGATCTATGATGATGACCACATCTATCTGGCGGGAGTGATTGCCGAGAAATTGGCGACTGCCGGATATCAGGTGGTCTTTGTCACGCCCGAGAGTTTGGTCTCAGCTTACGCCGTAAATACTTTGGAGCAGCCTCGTATTCAGGCCCGTCTGATTGAGCTTGGTATCGACATTCGCTGCAATCAGGTGCTGACGGCGGTTGAAGGTGACATGGCACGTATCGGGTGTACCTTTACCGGTCGCGAAACGGATGTTCCGTATGCCTCGACAATTCTGGTCACCGAACGCCAGCGTGAGACGACACTTTATGACAGCTTGCACGGGCTCGGGTTGAAAACCCTCGAACTTATTGGCGATGCCGCGTCTCCGGGACTGATCGTCGACGCTATCTTTGCGGGCCACCGCGCAGCCCGCAATTTTGAACGCCCCAAGGCAGAAGCAGACCGGGATTGGTTTCGCCGCGAGATAATCGATTTGGAGGAAACGAGATGAACAGCCGACCGCTTGAGTTGGATGCGTTAATAGCCTCGCACAAGTACGGCCACGCCTTACCGCGCGGTTTCTATACCTCGCAAGACATCTACAACTATGACATTGCTCAAGTCTGGAGCCGCAACTGGCTCTGGGTAGGGCATGCCAGCCAAATCCCAAACGCCGGTGACTACTTCCTGTTCGACTACGGACCGGAGAGCATCATCATTGTTCGCGACCGCGATGGTGATGTTCGCGCCCACCTGAATGTCTGCCGCCATCGGGGATCTCGCGTCTGCACTGAACAGTCCGGCAACTCCCGTGTTCTTGTTTGCCCCTATCACGCCTGGACATATGAGCTTTCGGGAAAACTTCGCGCAAGCCACAACATGGGTGAACATTTTAACCCGTCCAAATTCGGGCTCTTTCCCGTTCAGGTGAGTGTCTTCAAAGGCCTGATCTTTGTCTGTGCCGATGCAAATACTCCATCGCTTGATCCTGTCCTCAGCCAACTTTCGCCACTTGTCGAGCCCTATGACTTTGAAGATCTGAGAGTAGCGCATACAGCGTCATTTCCCGTTCCCGCGAATTGGAAACTGGCGGTGGAGAACTATCTCGAATGCTACCACTGCGGGCCAGCGCACAAAGAGTATTCTCGTTCCCATAGCCTGAAATCGCCGCAAGACATGGTTGGCTTGATCGAACCGCTAAAGGCAAGGGCTGTGGAAATCGGGCTGTCACCTGATGAATTGGCGCTTGTCGGCGACGCTGCACTGACTCCGTTCACCAGCGGGTATTATCGGCGCTATCCGCTTTATCCGGGCTTCAAAACCGGCAGCAAATCGGGCGAAGCGCTTGCGCCCTTGCTTGGAACGTTGAAGGATTTCGACGGTGGCGCAACTGACTTTGATATTGGTCCATTGAATTGGTTCCTGATTTATTCGGATCACATGGTCGGCTACCGCTTCATTCCACGAGGCTTACAGGAAACCGACATTCAGGTGGTCTGGTTGGTTCGCGCTGATGCCGAAGAAGGCCAAGACTACAACAAAGAAAACCTGACCTGGCTTTGGCATGTCACATCTTTGGATGACGAACGCATCATTCGCCACAACCAGTCCGGAATAAATTCTCAATACTTCCAACCGGGCCCCTTGGGCGAAATGGAAACGTCGATCCAGGACTTTTACGATTTCTATTTCACCATGATCAGCCCGGAACCAGAACAAAGGATAGTAGGTAATGGCTGAGACGAAATCACGCCGTCGCGGTGGAGGCGGACGCGCCGCGCGCATAAAGGTTCAACAGGCAACCACGGGCAATGAGGCCGTACGTGGGGGCCTAAGTGGCGGGCGCTATAAAGCGCTGACCCAAAAAGATATGGAGAACATCCACCAAGCGGCCTTGAACGTTCTGGAAAACACTGGCGTTACCGACCATTTTCCGGAATTGCTTGATCTGGTGCTTCCCAAAGGCGCGGTAATGAATGACCTCAATCGTCTGTGCTTCCCCCGCGCCCTGATGGAAGACATCCTGGCTGGTGCTGCCAAGGAGTTTTATGTCTATGCCCGCGGAGAGCGTGAAGGCAAAGACGACATGCATTGTTCGGCAGAGAGCGTTTATTTCGCCAACTCTGGAACCGCCGTGACAACATTCGATGCCAAAACCAAAACCTATCGTCCGTCGGTTCTGCGTGATGTTTATGATTTCACCCGCCTGGTAGACCGTTTGGAAAACATTCACATGCTGGGCGACACGGTTCTGGCGACGGATGTGACCGATGATTTCACCCATGACATGAACACCGTTTACGCCATGCTTGCAGGCAGCCAAAAACCCGCCTGCCTGACATTCCGCGACCGCAGCCACATTCCACATGCCATCCGCATGTTTGACTTAGCTCAGGGCGGCGAGGGGGCTTTCCTGAAAAAGCCAAGCGTCATATTCGGCGGCTGCCCCATTGTTTCCCCTCTGCGGATCGGCAAGGAAAACATGGAAATCTTGATCGATACGGCCAAGCTGGGCCTGACTGTTGATCTGGCCGTGCCGCCTCAAGCCGGGGCCACGGCTCCGGCGACGCTTGCGGGAACACTGGTTCAAACCGTCGCCGAAACACTTGCCTGCGTCGCCATCGTCAACCTGATCACGCCGGGTTGCCCTATCTGCTTTGCGGCCTGGCCCTTCATTACGGACCTGCGCAGCGGGTCTTTCACCGGCGGCAGTGGTGAACAGGCGCTGATCGGTGCCGCAGCAATTCAGATGGGCAACTTTTACGGCCTTCCCACTTCGGTGGGTGCAGGTATGACCGATGCAAAAATACCTGATGCACAATACGGGTTGGAAAAGGCGCTGACCTTTACCCTTGCAGCGCATGCCGGCGCCAATCGCCTGTGCGAGTTTGGTGGTATGATCGGTAGTCTTATGGGATGCAGCTTTGAAAGCATGGTCATCGATGACGAAGCCGGCGGCATGATCCTGCGATCGTTGCGCGGGATAGAGGTTACCGATGAAACCATGGCGGTGGATGTGATTCACCAATGTGCCATAGATCCGGGTCATTTCCTCGGCAATCCGCACACGCTGAGCTATATGAACAGCGAATTCGTCTACCCTCAGCTTATGGACCGCGAGCGTACGGACACTTGGGAGAACGAGGGGAAAACGGATCTTCTGGACCGCGCCCGCGACAAGGCGAATTCCATCCTCGACAGCCATTTCCCCAACTATTTTGGCGCCTTGGACGCTCGGGTACGCGAAGAATTTCCCATTGTGTTAAGCGCGGAAAGCATGGCGCGCCATGGATAATTCCAACGTAAAGCAATGGGACAACGACCACTTCCTGCACCCGTGGGAAGGGATGGAGGCTTTGGGTGAAAACGACCGCACCTTTATCGAAGGTGCCAGCGGCATTCATCTGATAAACGAAAAAGGTGCACGCCTGATCGACGGACCGGGGGGCATGTGGTGCACCCAGATTGGGTATGGACGCGCGGAAATGGCCGAAGCAATGGCCGAGCAAGCCCGGAACCTTGCCTATTTCTCGCCCTTCAACAACACAAACTCGACTGCGGCACAGTTTGCCCGCGAAATCGCCAAACGTGCGCCGGGTGACCTGAATAATGTCTTCTTTACAACCGGCGGTTCCACTGCGGTTGATACTGCCATCCGGTTTGTCCATTTCCGCAACAACCTAATGGGTTGGCCAGAGAAAAAGAAAATCATTTCAAGGCAAAAAGCCTATCACGGAAGCACATATCTGGCGGCCAGCGTCAGTGGGAAGGAACGTGACAGGCTCTGGCTCGACAAGGCCGACGACCTGGCGCATTTCCTGCCGGACGTGAACCCGCTTTACCGCGCGCCCGGTCAAAGCGATGAAAGCTTTCTGAACGAGAAAGTTGCCGATCTCGAAAACGCCATTGTGGCACTTGGCCCGGAAAATGTTGCCGCTTTTATCGCCGAACCGGTTTTGGCCTCGGGCGGCGTCATCGTACCACCAATTGGGTATCACGCACGCTGCCTGAACATCTGCAGGAAGTATGATGTCTTGTATATTTCCGACGAGGTCGTGACGGCTTTCGGTCGTTTGGGTCATTGGTTCGCCTCCGAGGCTGTCTTTGGCATTCAGCCTGACATAATCACCTGTGCCAAAGGAATGACATCCGGGTATGCGCCGATGGGGGCCGCGATTATTTCTGACAGGTTGATTGCGGATGTTGCGGGAAAAGATGCCACCTTTTCGAATGGCTATACCTATTCGGGCCATCCGGTCAGCGCGGCTGCCGGGTTGAAAAACATCGAGATTATCGAGCGGGAAAGGATACTCGAACACGTTCGAAAAGTCGGCCCGGTTTTTCAGGATCAGTTACAGCAGTTGCGCCAGATTGACATCGTGGCCGATGCGCGTGGGATGGGATTGATGGGGTGTGTTCAGTGCTCAGTCGATGGCGATCCCCAGAGCGAGCTGGGGCGCGACTATGAGATTGGCAGCCGTATCGATATGGAATGCCAGAAACGCGGTCTGCTTGTTCGACCCGTGATCAACATGTGTGTTCTTTCGCCGCCCCTCATCATTACACAAGGCGAAATCGAGCATATGTTTACTATCCTGCGGCAAGGGCTAGAAGCGACATCCGAATGGCTCGGCAGAATCAGTGGCCGGTGACTGGTGTGGGCTGTTTCTGTAATAATCTGGAGATCGGGTAATATAGCGGCATTTCGATCTTAGGGATTGCCAAGTTCATTTTTCGCTTAGGATTTGGCGTATTCGCTCTGTCTGAACGACTATGGCATCTACGCATTGGGTCCAGAGATGGAGTGTTTCTGACCTTTGGTTCTGTCGTGCATGTCATTTCAGGACCGGCCATTTTCGTCCAGAGAGATCCCAAACAAGGCCAGTGGAAGAATGGTGAATTCGCAGTACGTCAAGACAGTGGATGCAGGTTCAACCTCGGGACAGCGTAATCAAGAGAATTCCCAGTGCGATCAGGCTGGCCCAGCCGATACGGTGCAGAAAGCGGGATTCCTTGAGGATGATCGCTGCGAGGGTCACCGAAACCGGGATTGATGCTTGCCGGACCGCGCTGACTGTGGCGGCCTCAGCCCCAAGCTGAAAAGCGGTCAGGATGAACAGGTAGGACAGATAGGACACGATCCCGGCAAATGCGATCCGCACCGGTGCCTGTGCCCAGCCCCGCACGACCCCCAGGAACGGGGCTGACAAGTGGCGATCTTCCCAGGCCCTGATGCCAGCAAGCAGCGGTGTCACAAGAATATAGGTGAAAAACAGGAAAGGTGCCGGATTGGTCAGCTTCATCGCTTGGGCATCGCTTAACGAATAGGCAGCCGACCCCAGCATCGCCATACTTGCCAGCGCGAATGCTCTGTGATCGTGCAGTAGGCCGCCGGGCGACTTCTGGATCATCAGGCTGCCTAAAAGGACCAGCGCGATTCCCACCAATGTGAACCACGAATAATGCTGATCAAGGGCTAGCCAGCTGAAAGCGACAATGGCAATCGGCGACGAACGGATGATCGGATAATAGACCGAAAGGTTCCCACGTCTCAGGGCCGACAACGTGCCGTAGTAATAGAAGGTAAGCCCAAGGGCCGAAATCGCGACAAAGGGCCAGACCTCATAAGGCAAGCTCAGATCATGTCCCATGGCCAGCGTTTGAACCGCCGCCAGGATCACCCAGGTCAGGGACACCCCGACATAGCACGACACCGGATGCGCAACCCCTTTCAGCGCAAGGTCGCGCAATGGGTGGGTTGCCGCCGAAACGAGAACCAATGCGATCCAGTAGGATTCCATGCCTCAGGTCTGATGCAATGGGTTGCGTTGCAGGAAAGTGTTGAAATGCACCGTCAGCTGATCCTCGGCAATCTGTACCACACCGTAGGCCGGAGGTTCGTCGCAGAACTCGCCATCGACGCTGGCCGCATTCAACGGGACCTGGTGGTTGAGGCTGGGCAGGCTGGTAAATGGAAAGCCGAGCCAATTCACGTAGGTCATGCGGTGTACATGACCGTAAAATACATGCCGAATATTGCGTCCGTGTTTGAGGGCATCAGCAAAGGCGTCCGCCTCAACCAGCCTGATATCGTCCACAAGGGGAATGCCAAGGTCAAAGGGTGGGTGGTGCAAAAACACATAGGTGGGCTTGTCCTCGGCTTCGGTCAGTTGCTGCCTGAGCCAGTCCAGCCGGGCAGGGCAAAGCTGCCCTTCATGCACATCGCGCCCGTCTTTGGTTGAATCGAGAAATAAGAAAACACCCTCATCTATTTCGAATCGATGCTGGACAAACCCGTTGGCATCCTTTGGATGATCCGGGAAGACCGATTGGAAAACAGCTCGGTCGTCGTGATTTCCAATCAGCAGAAATGAGCGAAGAGGAAATGCGGCCAGTCTCGCCTTGAGCGCCCGATAGGCCTCTTCCTCGGCAAATTCAGCCAAGTCGCCAGAGATGACACAGAACGCCGCATCGGAATGCCACCGAAGGATATCGTCCAAACAGGCGTCCAACCGCTGGGACGGAAAGCCGCCATTTAGCGGACCGGAGTCGCGGACGAGGTGTATATCAGTGATGTGAATGAACTTCATCCGCCATTTCCCCCGAGTAATGCAAGAAACAAGGTATCGACGAAGCTTGCCGATCGCACGGATTTAGTAAGAATTTCACTGGCATCACTCGCTCATACACGACAAGGTTGGCAGCCGAACACGACAGAGTTTGCGAAACTTGCCTCGACCGGTGTGAAACCGTATTCCAGATGATCCGGCCGTATTGCTATCGCGGTATTCAAATCTGAAACGGGCGTAGTGCCTGGCCGAAACGATCATGTGAAACCAGGGCAGACCTGCACAGTTAAGAAAAGGGTGAACCCAAGTAGCACAAACCGAGAAAGGGAAGTGCGCCTTGGTTTGTCTTCTCTACACTTCCGTTTTACACAGCGCAGCCAGTGTCATCACACCGGCTGGCCTGACTGGGGTGCCGACTTGCGTCCTCAGCAGCAGCCTTACGGGCAAGCAGGCTGCCAATCTCTGCACCCACTTGCAGCTCTGAGACCTGGCCAAAGTGATGTGCTGCAATCCGTCCTGACTGATCCAACAGAACAAGGCTGGGCGTGCCGCGCATTCCGTATGCCGCCATGGTTTCCGGCAAAGGCCCAGTGCCCTGTTTGTCGACCGCCACAGGAAATTTGATACGGTATTCGTGAAGAAAGGCTTTCAGTGATACCGGGGTCATCGCGTCATGATGTTCGAAAACGGTGTGCAAACCGATTACGGCGACGTGTTCGCTGGAAAAATGCTCCCGCACAGCTTGTGCCAGAGGAATGCCATGGAGGACGCAGCCTGGGCACAGCATCTGGAAAGCCTCAATCAGGACAACCTTACCCTGGAAATCCGAAAGCTTTAAATTCTTGTCAGTGTTGAACCATTCACTGACCTGTAGTTCAGGTGCTTGCATATTGGTCTCTCTTGTTCAGGGGCCGGACGCCTGCGTGAAGCGACCGGCTGATACCGTTACTGAAGCTTGCCCGGCAGGCTCAGGTCGCCCGACGCAATGTCGAAAACATCCGTGACGCACAACAGCGGAGCGTGAATGTTGGCGTTTACCCGCAGGGCAGAGGTCACGCCATCATAAGCGATGCCCTCAAGCTGAACGTCGCTGGAAAACCCAGCATTAACCTGAATTTCCGGGCCATCGAACAGCGGTGTGAACCCAGGGCTGTCCAGAAAGATTGGGAACCCGGGCCAGGTTGCAGGAAGCTTTGGCGTCGACCCTTCGGGAATATCGCGCACTGCAAGGGCGCCCGGGCCGCAAGTTTCGGTCGGGGTGAGTACAACCCAGTGGCTGTGCCACTCGATGCCATCATTGGCTGGATTGCCATCGCCGTTTTCATCAAAAAGAGGCGTGTCGTCAAAATCCGGGTGGCTGGTTGCAGCCATTGCCAGTATGCCGGTGCCGCCTTCGAAACCCACTGCGGACGGATCCAGAGATGTAGGCCACACATAGGACCAGACGTCTGACCCGCCCACTGCCCCGGTTGCCGCTGGAACCGAAGCCCCGGCAGTGCCGTTGGTGGTCATGTGAAACGTAACAGTATTGCCGTTGCGATGCGCATGCGCTGCAAGGATGTCGAAGTCAGCCGCCATGCTGGCATCAGCGGGAGAGATAACAGCCCCCTCCTGATGAAGGGCGTGAGTGCCGTCTGCGATGGCAGGTGAAGCTCCTATCACAATGGCAGCAAGTGATTTCCAAGTAAGTGCCATTTCTCATCTCCGGCCAAGTAATAGCGACTCGCTACAATAAGAAGAAACACATTGCAACTTTAATTTCGACTCGCTACTTGTTGTAGCATGAGAAACGATCACAATATTCGTATCCTTATCAACCGCCTTGCCAGGATAGATTCCGCTGCGGGCTGGGCGGGCGACCTGAATCCGACGCAAAGAGCCGCGCTGGAGTACCTGTCCGAGGCAAATCAGTTTTCCCGTTCACCGTCACATGTCGCAGAATACCTTGGGACAACACGCGGAACGATGTCCCAGACCCTGAAGGCGCTTGTGCGCAAGGGATACGCCGCCGAACACCGGCAAAAATCTGACCAGCGGTCGATCTCGTATGAGTTGACCGAGGCTGGCCGCGCCGTTTTGGCAGAGGCCAATCCGATTGCAGACGCCATTGGCAATCTGCCCGCCAGCGTTCAGGTGTCCCTCAAGGAGGGCCTTCTTCAGAGCTTGAGGTTGGCATTGGCAGCGAACGGTGGCCACTCGTTCGGGAAATGCATGACCTGCGCCTATCATGAGACAGGTATGGGAAATGACTATTGCACCTTGCTGAACCTTAGCCTCGAGCGCGGCGAAGAAGAAAAGATATGCATCGAACACAAAGAAGCCTGAATGTTCCTTCCTGAACTATCCTCAGAAATCGGTGGCATTTTCCTGGGTCGTGTCACTAACCGCTGGGAAGCAAGGCCGCCCTCTGCCATTCAAAAGGACCGGGTGCCCGGACGTCAGGTCATTTCTCTTACTGGTTTTTCTGACGATGCACAGGCGGGCCTGACCGTGCATGGCGGTGCAGAGAAAGCCATTCACCATTATGCGCAGGATCACTATGCGGATTGGCAGAGAGAAGGGCAGCTGCCCCCCGGCGCAGTGCCCGCTGCTTTTGGTGAAAACATCTCAACAACCGGTTTGACCGAGGAAAATCTGTGCATTGGCGACATCCTGAGGCTGGGCACGGCAATCGTTCAAATCAGCCAGGGCCGTCAGCCCTGCTGGAAACTGGGACTGCACACTGGAAATGAAAGGATGCCCTACCTGTTTCAGAAAACGGGTCGCACAGGGTGATACTACAGTGTTCTGGAAACCGGTGAGGTCGAAGCAGGAGATCGAATAACGTTGATTGAAAGGCGCAATCCGGACTGGAGCGTGTTGTACGTGACCCGCGCCCGTCTAACACGACGAGTTTCCCGTGAAGATGCCGAAGCCCTCGCAAATCTGACAGACCTCGCCCCAGGCTGGCGGCAAGCCTTCGCGCGCATGGCCATGGGCGATGTAAAAGAAGATACGCGTGCAAGATTGGGGAGCATGCCGAATACGTCGTCCGAGGGGTCCACTGGGTGACGTCGGTATGATGGGCGGGCGACTTGGGCAGGTACCCCGCTCGCTGCCGATAAGCTAAGCAAAGACGCACAAACCCAGGCCTCGATCAAACTGTCCGAAGGGTTTTGTCGGGATGTTTTGGTTTACCGGAACCTCAACAACTTCGCGTGGTATATTGGCGATACCTATGTTCAGCACGCCACCGCGTGTGGCGAGGGGCCGGTTGAGTTGATCGAGGCTGTTGCCGGTGAACTGGCCGCCGATCGTGATGTGCAGGTCGATCTGTACCGCGTGCTTGCCGAGGGTCTCTATGCTGCAATCCCGGCAATGTGCACAGGCGAGGATTTCTAAACAGGATGGCTGGAGGTTTGACTGCCGCCGCCAGTACAACGATGATCGCGAATATGCTGGGAACGCGGGCATACGCCAGCGCGGTTGATGGGAAGGGGGTTTCGAAACTCAGAAAAGGAGCCTATGGCATGAGAAGCAGCGAAGCCCCCGTGTCAATCGGCCGTGTGGCACTGATTGTGAACAATCTGGACACTGTTGGGACCTTTTACCAACAAGTGCTTGGCCTTGAGGAATTGGCGCGGGATGGCGAAACACTGAAACTGGGCGCAGGAAACAACGTTCTGCTCGAGTTGCGCCAAGACCGTGCTGCGCGGCGCTATCCGCATGCGGCGGGTCTTTTCCATACAGCTTTTCTGATGCCGGACCGCGATTACCTGGGACGCTGGCTGATCTATGCTGCACAAAACCGCATCCCTTTGACCGGGGCGGCGGATCACGACGTCAGCGAGGCGCTGTATCTAAACGATCCAGAAGGCAATGGGATCGAAATCTACGCCGACCGGCCTGTTGAAACATGGCAGATGGATGGAGAGTATATCCGCATGGGCTCGCATCATCTGGACCTGGAGGCAATTGCAGGTGCGGCCCGTCAAGACTGGTCCGGGGCTCCGGAAAATATGGTGGTCGGACATGTCCACCTACAGGTCGGGGACATCAATGCGGTCGACGAATTCATGACACGACATCTAGCGCAGGATCGCATGCTGCACGAAGGTTCAGCAGGGTTCTACAGTTCGGGTGGGTACCACCATCACTTTGCAGGCAATATCTGGAACAGCAATGGTGCAAAAGCTCGTCCAACTGACAGCAGCGGCTTGGATGAGATCGTGCTGTTGACGGATGGGACTGTATTGCAACCGCAAGAGCTGACGGACCCTTGGGGAACGCGGTTCACTGTCGAAAGGAAGTGAACCTGCATGATTGGCCAAGAACAAGGGCGTATCTTGCAGGTCGGACAGCGGTAAACTCCGGCGGCGCGGCCGGAAGGTGGAAGCCGGGCGCGGCTTCCACCAAGGGGGAATACCACGCCGGGTCATTTCCGCAAGTCAGTTGCTATCATTCATGATCCGGTCGAAAACATGCGGATCTGTGACGCCCTCTGACCCGATCAACATCACTCGGGATTGTGGCGTAATTTGATATTGTTGCCGCAGGTCGGTGCGCAATGACGCGCAGATCAAGCCAATCAGACCGGCCACGGCGCTTTCTCCGGCTTCGATGGGCTCATCTCCGAAAGCGCCGTTTGCCAATAGGCGGACGGCCGGTGCCACAAGCTGGTCCGGGATTTTCATGAAACCGCTGGCGGCCTCTTCCAAAACGTTCCATGCCAATTCGGACGGCGCGCCGCAGGACAGACCAGCCATTATGGTTTCTTCGCCTACTTCGACGGCTGTAGGCCGATTTGCCTGGGCGCTTGCAAAAAGGCAGGGGGCCAATTCAGGTTCGACCACGATGACGCGCGGCGCATTCTGCCCCCAATCCTGGAGGAATACCGCGGTGACGGCAGCCGCTAAGCCTCCAACGCCGCCTTGAAGGAAGACATGAGTGGGTGGCAAAGCCAAATCCTGCACGATCTCGCGCGCCATGACCCCGTAACCAGCCATGACATCAAGAGGTGCCCGAGTGTAACCGGGCCAGGAAGTATCTGAAACAATCAACCAACCGTGTGCCGCTGCATCGGTCCGGGTCTGTGCCACGGAAGCGTCGTAATCTCCATCAACCCTGATCACTTCGGCCCCTAGCTGGCGCATTGCGTCGGCGCGGAATGCGCTTACTTCTTTGTGAATGTAAATTCGGCATGGCGCGCCGAAGCGCTGGGCACCCCAAGCCACTGAACGACCGTGATTGCCATCTGTCGCCGAAATGACGGTTATGTCTGCAATTCCGGCAGTATGGGTGCCGTTTCGGATCTCATCGGCAGTGACTTCACGGCCTGTCTTTTTGGTTAATTCGCGCTGTAATACTCGCAGAACCGCATAAGCGCCGCCAAGTGCTTTGAAACTGCACAAGCCAAATCTTAACCCTTCATGCTTGTAATAGACTGCGCCCAAATCGAGTGCTTCGGCTAGACCTTGAAGAGACGGCATAGGCGCTCTTTCGTACCCACTCCAGCTTTGAATTTCCCTCTGTGCGAGGTCAAATCCCTCGCGGGGTAAGGTGGCTGTGGCGGCATGGCCAAAGCCTGGCTTGGCTGTATGGCTTTCAATTCCGACTGTCTCAAAGTTTGCGAGCATTTTGTGGTCCTTCCATTGTTGGTGCAAATATAATTCAATGTCAGTGATGTTTTCGCTCTGAGTTGCTGGTAATTTTGAAGCAAACTTGCATGAGGTCGCCGTGAAACAAAAATATTCATCAGGAAGTCTGGATAGCTTCGATCTCGCGATTCTTAGGGTGTTGCAGCAGGACAATACGGTGCCGCACCGTCAAATCGGTGAAAGCGTGAATCTGTCCGCGCCCAGCGTGCAGCGGAGGATCAAACGCATGGAGGCGGAAGGGGTCATTGCCGCGCAATCAGCGCATATTGATCCGGCAGCCGTGGGATTGCCGCTGACCATTTTCGTCGAAGTCGAACTAAAAACCGAGACTGGCGGAAAAATCGATGAAATCAAGAAAAGCTTCTATGCTGCCCCTGAGGTTCAGCAATGCTACTATGTTACTGGTGAAGTGGATTTTGTTCTGATCGTTATCGTTCGAGATATGTCCGAATATGAAAAGCTTACCCAACGGTTGTTCTTTTCGAACAAGAACATCCGAAAGTTCAGAACATTCGTTGCAATGGACCGAACAAAGTCATCCATGCAGTTGAACATCTGACTTGTGCCTCTCCAGAGCATGTAGTCTGGCGGGGTATTTGACTTTTGCGCGGCGCGAACTGGAAACAAAGTGCTTGTGCACTCCAAATCTGCCAGAAACCTGGTGATCTGGGCGGTAAATCCTGCCGAGACACCTCTCGGTTTACCTGGAAAATAACCACGTTGACACCTCTCGGTTTACCTGGAAAATAACCACGTTTCCCGAGGTATTGAGGTTGGGACACATTTGCCCCAACCTCATCAAGGTAACAGGAGTTTATGTTACGATTTGATACGGTCCATTTTGGGATCGTAAAGCGGTTGAAGTGTCACGTCGCAGGAGACACGTTGGGTCGCAACCTCCAACTCATACGTGCCGGACGTAACAAAATCTGCATCGACGCCGCCCTGATTTCGGACATAGCCGTAACCGATGGATTTGCCGGTTGTATAGCCATAGCCTCCCGACGTTAGCCAACCCACCCGTTCTCCATCCCGGTATATTGTTTCGCGGCCCAACAGCACCACATCGGGGTCGACGGTGAAGCAGGCCAGCATCTTTTTGACGCCCTCGGCCTTTTGCTTCTCGCTTGCCGCGCGACCCTTGAAGTTTATGTTCTTGCGCAGTTTCACAGCCCATCCTAGACCGCTTTCAAACGGCGTGTGATCAGGTCCGATGTCAGATCCCCAGGCGCGGTAACCCTTTTCTAACCGAAGAGATTCAATTGCGCGGTAGCCCGCATTAACCAGCCCTTGCGGTTGCCCTGCTTCCATCAGCGCGGAATAGACTGTTTGCGCGTATTCGACAGGCAAGTGCAGTTCCCAGCCAAGCTCGCCCACATATGTCACCCGCAGTGCCTTGACCGGGCAACCCGCGATGCCGATTGTCCGGATCGTGCCAAACTTGAACCCGTCATTCGAGACATCGTCGCGGGTAACTGCCGCCAGAATATCTCGTGCTTTTGGCCCCATCAGCGACAACACTGCGTTCGAGGAGGTGATATCGAACAGCTGGCAGTTCAGCCCGTCCGGAATATTTCGGCTGATCCAGTCAAAATCGTGGGTGGCATAGCCCGTACCAGTGACAATGTAGAATTCATCATGCGCTACACGGCCCACGGTCAGGTCGCATTCAATTCCGCCCTTGTCATTGAGCATCTGGGTATAGACCAGCGCACCCACCGGTTTGTCCACATCATTGGCACAAATCCAGTTCATCGCCGCCAAGGCGTCCGGGCCTTTCAGCGCGAATTTGGCGAACGATGTTTGATCGAACAGCACGGCCGCCTCCCGGGCCGCTTTGTGTTCGCGACCAACGGCGGCAAACCAGTTCTGGCGGCCAAAGCTGTATTCGTCCCTTGGCGCCTCGCCCAGCGATGCGTCGGCAAACCAGTTCGGGCGCTCCCAACCCAGTTTTTCGCCAAAGCACGCACCCTGATCCTTAAGCGAATCGTAAAGCGGTGACTTGCGGCAGGGGCGGCCGGATTCGTGTTCTTCGTGTGGCCATGCCATGGTGTAGTGTTTGCCATATGCTTCGACTGTGCGGGTGCGGACCCAATCGGTGTCGAAATGCGGGCGGCCAAAACGGCGAATGTCGGCGGACCACAGGTCAAAAGGCGGCTCGCCCTTGGCGGCCCATTCTGCCAGCACCATTCCGGCGCCACCGCCCGAGGCGATGCCAAAGGCGTTGAAACCAGCGCCAACAAAGAAATTCTTCAGCTCTGGTGCTTCACCCACGATGAAGTTTCCATCCGGAGTAAAGCTTTCGGGGCCGTTCGTCAGTGTCTTGATCCCCGCAGTTTCCAACGCTGGCACCCGGCCCAGCGACAGCTCCATGATCTGTTCGAAATGGTCGAAATTACTGTCGAGCAAGGTGTAGTGGAAACCTTTCGGTATGCCATTCACCGCCCACGGGATCGGGTTCGGCTCATAGCCGCCCATGACGAGCCCACCGACCTCTTCCTTGTAATAGGTCAGCCGATCAGGGTCCCGCAGGGTAGGCAGATCGCCGGGCACACCAAATGGTTCTGTGACCATGTACTGGTGTTCCATTGGTACCAGCGGCACATTCACGCCGAACTTGGCGGCAAAGTCGCGCGTCCATTGACCTGCACACACGATCACTTTTTCGCATTCGATACGGCCATGTTCAGTGATTACGGCGAGGATCTTGCCGTTCTCGATTTCAAGATCGGTGACCTTTGTATCTTCGAATATCTTCGCGCCTGCCATGCGCGCGCCCTTGGCCAGCGCCTGGGTAATGTCCGAGGGGTTTGCTTGCCCATCGGTGGGCAGGAACGCCGCGCCTATGACGTCACCGATATCCATCAGCGGCCAAAGATCCTGCGCTTCCTTCGGGGTCAGCAGCTGCATGTCCAGACCAAAGGAATGGGCTGTGGTGGCCTGCCGTTTGACCTCGGTCCAGCGTTCCTCGTTGCAGGCGAGACGCAAACCACCATTCATTTTCCAGCCCGTTCCCAGACCGGTTTCTTCTTCAATCTTGTTGTACAGATCGACTGAATATCCCAACAGCTGAGTTATATTGGCGTTCGAACGCAGCTGCCCCACCAGGCCCGCCGCATGGAATGTGGTGCCCGAAGTCAGCTTTTTGCGTTCCAGCAGCACCGTGTCGGTCCAACCAAGCTTGGCAAGGTGATAGGCGGTCGAGCAGCCGATGATGCCGCCGCCGATGATGACGGCTTTGGCTGTATTTGGAAGGTCGGTCATATCTGTCCTCAGGTGTTTTTGTAATCGGTCAGGGCCGTGCGAAACCGTGCGAGATTTTCGCTCGTGTAGGCTGCGTAATCGAAGTCGATTTCCGAGGTGATCTCGGACACCATGCTCCACATGGTTTCACGAAGCAGCGAGGCGCATTTCATCGCCGAATAGCGATGACGTAATTGGTTGGTGACGGGTGCCTGGAAATAGGTTTCCAGAACCCAGTCTTCTTGTTCATTGGAAAGGGAGTTGTTCGAGGCCAGCCCCCCCAGATCAAATAGTGGCGAGTTGAATCCCGCGTAGTCGAAATCGATCAGCCACAGGCGGGTGCCATCGTCCAGAAAGTTGCCGCAAAGCAGGTCGTTATGGCCAAACACGATGTCGTACGGCCCGGCTTCGGCTTCCAGGTCATTTCCAATTTGCACAAGTTCCGGGATCAGGCCCTTATGCGAACTTCCACGCTCGGTGAGAGTGGCAGCATAGTCGCGGATGACGTGAAAGACCCAGAACACCAGCGACGGTCCGCGCAGGTGCTTGGGCACTTCAAGGTGGCAGGCTTTCACGAGCTCCAGCACCCGCGGCAGCATACTGGGGTCGCGTATGTCCTCTTCGGTCAAAGTGCGGCTTTCGACGAATTCCAGCACTGTCAATTCGTTGGACGAAAACACTACAGCGGGTGACAGACCCGCTGCATGTGCGGCCTTACTGGCAGCCAGTTCGTTGAAGCGCATCACCTGGTGCAAAGGGATGTCGTCACCGACACGCACCACATAGCATCCACTGCTGTCAGTGACCTTGTAGTTCACATTTGTAATCCCACCCGTCAACGGGGTGGCTTTGATCTCGCCCTGCCAGATCGGTAGCTTTCGAATGCGGGTCATCAGGTCGGATTTGGACATATCAACTCTCCATTCCAAAGCGGATGCGTGCCTGACGAGCGCTAGCGTTGATCAGCCTATCAGCGATGATGGCAATGAATGCGATGGACAGCCCTGCGACCAGACCCCGGCCAGTGTCAGCCTTTGTCAGGGCAATGTAGACCTCCTGCCCCAGATCGCGGGTGCCAACGAGGGCCGTGATAACCAGCATGGACAGCGCCAGCATGATGGTCTGGTTAATGCCCAGAAGGATTTCGGGCAGGGCCATGGGCAAGCGAATATGGCGCAGGAGTTGCGTGCGTGTGCAGCCAGAAACCAATCCGGCCTCGATCAATTCCTCACTGACCGATCGCACGCCGTGGGCCGCATAACGCACGGCCGGGGCCAGTGCGTAAAGGACTATGGCAATCAGGGCAGTGAAATCGCCGACCCGGAACAGCATCACTACCGGGATCAGATAGACAAAGCTGGGCAAAGTCTGCAACGTATCAATCAACAGGTTGATCACTGTCCCGGCGCGTTTGTTCAGTGCGGCCACAACACCCAGCGGAACTCCGATCAGAGTAGCAAGAAACACAGAGGCTCCGCAGAGATAAACTGTCACCATTGCCTTGGCCCACAGTCCTGATACGAGGATCAGCGACGCCAGTCCCCCGCACAGCAGTGCCAGCCGCCAGCCCCCCGCGTGCCAACCCAGCAAGGTCAGCATGGCAATCGCCCAAGGCCATGGGATTCCCAGCAAAACCGTTTTTATCGGGATCATGAACCACGTCAGGAAGAAGATCTTGATCGCCTCGAACGTGTCAAAATAATTGATGTTCAGGTATTTGACCGTGTCATCCCAGAACCCGCCAGTGGTGATCGTCTGGCTTTCAGGATATTCCAGCAGCAGGGGTGAGAACTGCCCTAGAACCCAGGTCAAAATCAGCAGGATCATTACCAGAACTGTCCGGCGATGGCGGGTGATCCACGAGCCGGGGAGCTCGTGATGTACCTGCCCCATACGCTCGGCGAAAGCCTGACTTAGGCGATCGACCGCAATGGCCAGAACCACAATGGCAATACCGGCCTCGAACCCAGCGCCGATATCGAGGCGGCGCAGCGCGGCAAGGACGTCAAACCCCAATCCTCCGGCCCCGATCATCGAGGCAATGATGACCATGTTCAGCGTCAGCATGATCACCTGATTGACACCCACCATCAGACTGTGGCTGGCGGAAGGAACCAAAACGCGCCACATCAACTGCTTTTGCGTCGTGCCTGCCATGCGCCCGAAGTCCAAAATCTCGGGGTCGACGGCTCTCAAGGCAAGCGTGGTGATTCGCACCATAGGCGGTGTCGCATAGATGATCGTGGCGACCAGCGCCGAAATCGGTCCAAAGCCGAACATGAACAGAATTGGTACCAGATAGGCGAAGATCGGGATTGTCTGCATCAAGTCCAGAATGGGCGAGATGATGCGGTCGAAAGTCAGGTGGCGATAGGCCAATATCCCCAACAACAGCCCACCGCCCGCGCCAATGGGCACCGCAATCAGGACCGAGGCAAGCGTAACCATCGCGCTGTCCCACTGGCCAAAGACGGCCAGATAGGTAAAGCAGCCGCCGACCAATGCCGCGAGCCCCCAGTCCCGGCAATACTGTCCCAAAGCTACTACGGCGGTGATCACTACAATCCAGCTGATCGCAGGTAGAATGACTTGCGCATCATTGCCTTGCCCGGTGACAAAACCTTCGGCCAGCAGGGACAAGACAAGGTCATAGGGCTGTTCGATCAACCAAGCGGCAGCGCGGGTAACGTCGGTGAACGAAACTGGGCCGATTGCTGCTTCCTCGATCAACCAGGACATCGCAGATGAAATATAAGTTTTGAACGGGACGACCCAAGCCGACGGGAATTTGGTGATCCAGCGCGCATCCAGCGCTTTTCCCAGATTACTGCCGAAATACCCCAGCAGGATTGTCAGTCCGACAAGCAGTAGAATGACAAGCTGGCTGCGGGACAGGCGGCTCATACCGCGTCCCCTTCACCGAATAGCACATGGGCCACAGCCTTGCGATCAATGGCGCCAATAACCAGACCATTGCTGTCTGTCACGGGAATTGGTGCATCTGCGGTGATGATCCGTTCCGCCACGGCCGAGACGCGGGTTGATTGCACAATGGGCTCACCCTTACCCGCAGCGCCGACGGTCATTACACCACCAACCGTCAAAACCTTGGAGCGCGGAATATGCCGCGTGAATTCAGCCACATAATCTGTCGCTGGATTCATCACCAGTTCCTCTGGGGTGGCAATCTGGATGACTTCACCGTCCTTCATAATGGCGATGCGGTCTGCCAAGCGAACGGCTTCTTCAAAGTCGTGCGTGATAAAGACAATAGTCTTATGCAACCGTTCCTGTAGTCGCAGAAATTCGTCCTGCATTTCGCGACGGATCAGCGGATCGAGGGCCGAAAAAGGTTCGTCCAGAAACCACAGATCGGGCTCTGTCACCAATGATCGGGCAATGCCCACACGCTGTTGCTGACCACCCGAGAGCTCTCGTGGATAGTAGTCTTCACGCCCCTTCAGTCCGACCAGTTCCACCACGTCTCTCGCCTTTGCTTCGGCCTCGTGTTTGGGCGTAGCCTGAATGGTCAGGGGGAACATCACATTCTGCAACACGGTCAGGTGCGGCAGCAGGGCAAAATGCTGAAACACCATGCCCATCTTGTGCCGGCGAATTTCAATCATTTCTTTTTCGCTGGCGCGCAGCAGGTCGGCGTCGTCGAACAGAACCTCTCCACTCGTGGGTTCGATCAACCTGGACAGACAACGAACCAGGGTTGATTTGCCTGAACCGGACAGGCCCATGATGATGAAAATTTCACCTTCAACGATTTCAATATTGGCATTGCGTACCGCTCCGATAACACCCGCATTTCGAATGTCATCTGCAGATGGGTTCGGATTTTGCGCGAGAAGGGTCTCGGCGTTTGAACCATAAAGCTTCCAAACGTTTCGGCAGGACAGTTTTGTTGTGGGGGTCATCTGTGGTGTCCGGTACTAAGACGGAAGAAGACCGAAGCGGTAGAGGAGAGCGGGGTAACCGCTTCGGCCAAGCAGATTATTTAGAGATCCAGCCAGACCAACGGTCTTTGTTCGTCTCCATCCAATCCGCGACAACTGCATCAATATCCACACCGTCCAGATCGGCTTTGCCGACCATGGCGCTCATCTCGTCGTTATTGATGTTATAGGCTTCGATGATGTCATACGCGCCCGGCCACTTCTCTTGCAGGCCAGCCCAAGCAGCCTTCCAGATCGGACCACGCGGTTTTCCGCAGTCATAGGCCAAATCCGGGTTCACACCAACTGACGGGTCGCTGTAGCACTCGGGCGAATATGGCGGAAACTCCACGAATTCGCCGTCATATTTGGCCGGGGCCCAGTGTGGAACATAGACCCAAAGCATGATCGGATCTTCACGCTGATATGCAGATTCCAGTTCTGCAAAAAGCGCTGCATCCGTGCCTGCGTGGACAACTTCAAACTCTAGCTCTAATGCTTCGACGCGCTCGTCGTCGAAACCGCCCCAGGTCACAGGTCCACCGACATAGCGCCCATTTGGCGAGGTTTCAGCGGTGGCAAATTCCCCTGCGCAGTCTTTCAAAGCTTCCCAGTTTGGCAGGCCTGGGCAGCGGTCTTTCATGTAAGCTGGGTACCACCATTCTTCGATCGCCATCAGACCGGTTTCACCAACGTTCACCACGTTGCCAGAGGCGGTGGCTTCGTCCAGCGCTTCACGCCCGGTGGTTTCCCAGATTTCCATTGCCAGATGTAGATCACCTGTCTTCAGGCCCGCAAACTGAGCGATATAGTCCGCCTGAACATATTCAACGTTGTACCCTGCCTCTTGAAGGATTGCTCCCATTATCTTGGTGTTGATCAGCTGTCCTGACCAATCATGCAGCGTCAGTTTGATAGGGTCCGTCGATTCGACGGCCCAAGAAGCCGAAGCAGTTACGCCAGCGACTAATGCTATTGCGTGTAGTGTATTGAATTTCCTGATCATGTTGTGCTCCCTGAATGTGGCTTTTTGAGTGTTTTTCGTTTATTACACTTCCATGCTGCGCCAATCTGACAACTACGTCAATAAAAACCACATTTCTCCACGATAATTCGTTATAATTCGCACACAAAGCCCCGAATGGCACCGTATTGGGCGCAATATTGTTTTATTGGGATGACTGCCGTATCCCCCTTTCAGGAGGTCGCATGTTAAAGCCACGAAAAACCACAAATCAGCGCGAAGAAGAAATCCTTCGAGAGCTGCAACATGCGGGCGGGTCGTGCAGGGTCAGACTCTTGGCTCAAAAACTGAATGTTTCCAATGAAACGATCCGGCGTAACGTCAAGGCACTGGAAGAGCGCAAGATCGTGCGGAAGGTTCATGGCGGCGTACATCTTAGCGAAGACGCAATAGAACCACCTTTTGAAAACCGCTTGGGAACGCAAGCGCGCGCGAAAGAAGCAATAGCCCGGGCAGTCGCAAATACAATTAGCGACGGGGACTCCTTATTTCTGGATATCGGTTCGACAACCGCCTACGTCGCGCTTGCGTTGCGGAAACATAAAGACCTGTTTGTGGTTACCAATTCGGTTTTCGTCGCTTACACGTTGTCAAAGCACAACAACAACCGGGTGTTTCTGGCCGGTGGAGAATTGCGCGCCCATGATGGGGGTGCTTTCGGTGCAGAGGCATTGGATCTTGTGAAGCGTTTCAACGTACAGTTGGCAGTGTTTTCGGTTGGAGCCGTGAATGGAGATTTGGGCTTTATGCTGCATGATCTCGAAGAAGCCAATATCGCACGTGCTGCGGCTGAAAATGCGCAAGTGCGCATCGTCGTTGCCGACAGCGGAAAATTCAACAAGCGGGCTCCGATATCTCTTCACAACATGGCCGGAATTGATGTGTTTTTTACCGACCGCCGTCCTCCTGCCAATATCCAGGACATGCTCGATAAAAATGATATCGAAGTAGTTATCGCAGGGTCGGACTAGGCGCTCTGTCTCATCAGGGCAGATCAGGTCACGTGATATTTCGGGCAAGCCGGTGTGAAGGAACCCTCCGATGCTCCACCTGTTTCATTGCAAAAGAAAGATTGACTACTGAGAGCACATCGTCCCAGCGTCGTGACGTCAAGATCATACGGGCGTTTATGGACTTTGCGGAGCGGGTTCTTGGGGAGAAGGAAACCGCCGGAGATATGTGACCGGCGGGTTCTTGAGTTTTT
>NZ_JBXWQZ010000007.1:0-100710 GCF_059612645.1 Ruegeria sp. YKSF131
AGTGATGTCCGACTGTCACCGAACCACATGCACCGCACAAGGGGCGTGGCGCACGATATGGGACGCGGTTGACCCCAACAGCAGATCCTGCATCCCCGGCCGGTGCGAGGCCACGATGATCAGGTCCGGGTGATGCGCCTCGGCCCAGTCCAGAATGGTCCGGCCGGAATGCCCTTCGATCACGACGCCCGTGGCATTCGGCAATTGCGACGCCAGCGTATCAAGCTCTGACTGAATCGCCTTTCGGGCCTCGGTCAGATATTCGGACGGCATGTACGAGATTGCATAATTTGGAATATGCTCAACCACATGCAGCAATGTGACTTGCGCGTCCGGCGTGGCCAGAACCCGGGCCAGTTTCAACGGCCCGGACGTGTCTCTTTCAGCATCGAAAGAGATCGGAACGAGAATGTTGTGATACATAGCATGCGCCTCCGTTTTGCAGGCTTACTTTGAAACAGACATGCACGGCAGGCTTTGATTCAGGTCAGGTAGAGCCAAATGTCTCTGCAACGTCATACATGACCGGCTCAAAGCTCTTGCACAGCTCGTTGATCTTGCGGTTGCGGTCGCGCATCTCGGCGGTCCGCAGCATGGCCAGGAAATCCTCGCGGCGTTGCCATTGCGAATAGTTGGCAATCCGGGTTTGCGCATCATTCACATGAAGCCCGGCAGAAACAAAGCCGGGCTGCTTCGAGATGAACTCGGAATAGGCGTCGGTCAGCGCCTCCAAAAGGTCCTGACAGGTGCCGGGCGTCATTTCAAACGTGGTGATAACTGTCTGAACACTGGCGTTTTTGGCGATTTTCGGCATCGGGATTCTCCATTTCTTTCCCCAAGCCTAGCACATCAGATTGAAACGTCGCCTATTTCCTTGCCGCTGCGCCAATCCGCGCTTTTCTGCGCCCGTTTGTCAGGTGGCTGGCCACCCGGTATGGGCGACCAGCCGCTGTTTCAACGCTCCATGCGCATCGTGACCGAGACTTCGCCTTTCAGGTGATCTGGCCAGCGCAGAATAAGACTGTCGCCACTGGCCCCCTGTTCGGTCAAAACATGAGGGGCCGAATAGACAAGGTTGTTGAACACCCCGGTCAGCGACCCGATGGCAGTGACCCCATCGCAGCCGCGCGCCTTGCCGCCAAATGGCAACTCGCCGTTTGCCGAAACCGCCCAGACATTCGCGACCGAGTTCTGCTGGCTGCGGACGCGCAGCGGGTTCGATGATCTCTTGGCAATCCCGTGATAGGTATTGTTCTCGTAGGTCACGTTCGAATGCCTGTTATTGTCCAGATCGGCAAAAGATGTATCGACCCGTTCCGCCCGATCGATCGAACCGCTGGTGGCGCGGAACTTGTTGCCGGTCACCGTCACGCCATTCAGGTAATGGCCAGCACCATAGGGGCGGATGATGATATAGCTGAACCAGGCCGGTGCATCGCTCGAGAAAAAGATATTGTCCGTGATGCTCATCGAACTGAACGAAAACCCGCTGGTATAGGTGGGCGCCGCATCCCGTTCATTGGTCCATTCGATAAAGCAGTTGTCGACATAGTTCTCGGCAATGGTCGAGGTGTTGTAGGTGCCGATCATGATCAGCCCTGCGGTACGGACCCCCTGCGGGATGCCGTCGCCCTGAAAGAAATGGTTGCCCAGAACCAAATTGGTGCCACCGCCCAGAACGGCAAAATGCTTGAACCGCACCGCCTGATTGTGACGCAGCTTCACATCGTTCGAGTTGGTGTTCAGCCCGATGGAGTTCCGGTCCGTCACGTCGAGCGCCTCTTCTGAGGACAGGAACTGGCAATTGTCGATCAGCAGTCCCTTGCACCCCGTCGCGGTCGAGGTCAGGCCCCGATCCTTCGGGCGACTGATAAAACAGTCTTTCAACGAAAACGTACTGCCCGAGGCCGCCAGACGAATGCCGCTGCACCGGCTGTTGCACTGAAACTCGATCTGCTCCATGCCGAACTTCCGCAACGTATCGAAACCGCTGAAATCCAGCAGGTATTTGAACGACTGAAAGGTAAAGGTCTGGGTACCGGCGGCGTCATAGATGGGCGCGCTCAGGGTCATCTCACCGGCGCCTATGTTCTTCGAGCGCACGTAAACCTCACGCCCGACACCACTGCCCTCAACCAGCGATCCCACGGGAATATTGGCCACATTGGCGACATTGGTCAGACGTGTCTTGTCCAGGGGGTCATAGGTGGCGACAGAGGTGAAGGTTTCTGTGTCCCAGGCGGTTCCGCTTTTGACATCGAACTGCCCGTTGCGGATCACGCGCCGCGTGGAAAAGCCGCTTTGCTTGTTGGGAACCGCAGCGGCCATGTCGATCGGCGCGGAAACGGAAATCTTGCGCCCGCCCAGATCCAGCGAATCGTGGTCCGAATTGTTCAGCAGCGCCTGAAACGCCTTCTTGAAGGCCAGCTCCTCATCTCCGAACGCCTCGATATATGCGGGCAGATGGAAATCCTTGGTCAGCAACAGCATCTTGTCATCCGGCATGGTGACGGTGCCTTCGAATTCAATCTCCGCATCGATGCTGGTGTTCTCCGCAAGGTGATAGGTGCCTTGCGGAACAAAGACCCAGCGGCCACCGGCGGCCTGATCCGCCGCCTCAAACGCAACCGAGTCATCCGTCACACCGTCACCAACCGCACCAAAGTCGCGTACGTCGACCAGGCTGATCATCTCGCGCAGAAAGAACCCGGTGACATCGGTGATCTCAAGATCATCGACGCGCACCAGCGCGCCGTTGGCCCCTTCGATATCCAGGCCGAAATGCCCGTAAAGGGCGGCCAGCCCCCAGGGCATGTCCACGCCCGGGCGCTGGCCGGTGCCGACAATCGCGGTGATCTCGTGAATCGTGCCATAGCCCGACAGCTGGGTGGCCGGCCCTTGCTCCACAACACCGGCTACGTGCACATCACCCGCGCCACCGGCCCAGGCTGCAATACGCACCGACGGCAACGGGCCACTGATCGCCTTGACCCGGGCTTTGATCTGCAAATAGCAACCGGGCAGAATCGGCGTCTGCCCCATGTAACGCAATTGCTGCGTTGTGTTGACCTTCAGGATTTCAAGACAACCGGCAAAATCCGCATCCGCCGGAACAAATACGCCCGTGCCGGACCCGCCATATGTGGGCGATCCGGGTGTTCCGTCCCCCGCAGACCAAACCGTCAGACCATTCGCGAATTGTGGCGGCATGAACACGATGCCGTCGGTGATTGCCTTGTTCATTGAAAACCCTTTCCCAATCGCGTCGCGCAAATCCGGCGACGCGTCCAAACCCCGTGTTCAGGTCCGCCCCGAACGCGACAGTCTGGATATCGAAAAGGAATTAATCACGGCTCATATCACCGTGACGGTGGTGTTGCCTCAGGCCGCAGGGTCAGCGGCACCCAACAGTTGCACCCCGTTGATCTTCCAGCCTTCCGTCAGCGGGATCATCTGATAGTCCAGAAGATGCACCCGCCCGTTACCGTCCGTAATCATCACCTTCTGCCACAGCGCGCCATCAACCTCGCGCAGTTCCAGAAAACGCACATCGGCAGGACGCCAGACCATGGGATAGCCATTGCGCACCATCGCGCCGAAATTGTCGGGGTTTCGAAACAGACGCTGGATGCTGGGGCTGGCAAAGGTGAAGGCGGTCGCAAAGTCATCCGCCCGGAAGGCCTGTATCTGCGCCGCGATATTGGCCTCGATCTCGGCACTCTGCGCAAACGCGCCCGACGCCAGCCCGGCGCTCAGGGATAATGCAAGCAATAATCGACGCATGGGGCCACCTCCTGTGCCAAGGATAGCCCCATGCCGGTTCAGGTCAAATCAGACCAGCTCTCCGGCCAGTGCCTTGTCGATCAGCGCGATGGTCTCGGGCACGCCGTAAAGCGCGATAAAACCCCCGAAGCGCGGCCCTTGCGAGGCCCCCAGCAGCACCTCATAAAGCGCCGAGAACCATCCTTTCATTGGATCAAACCGCTCGCGGCCGATGGCATAGACCACCGATTGCAACGCTTCATCCTCGGTCGGGCCATCATACGCCTCAAGCGCCGCTTTCAGAGCTTCCAGCGCCTCGCGCTCCTGATCCGTCGGCGCGCGATGCTTGCGCGTCGGCTTGACGAAATCGTTGAAGTACCGCACGGCGAAACCAGCAGCCTTGTCCAGATCGGGATGGCTCTCTGCCGTTGCCTCGGGCGCATAGCGGCGAATAAAGCCCCACAGCGCCTCCTTGTCTTCGGCACCGGAAACCGATGCCAGATTCAGCAGCATCGCAAAGGGAACGATCAGGGTCGATTCAGGGACGTCGCCGCCGTGAATATGCCAGACCGGGTTGTTCAACTGTGCCTTCAGGTCCTGCCCCGGATAGGCGCGCAGCTGCTGATGATACTCATCATAGGCTTTCGGGATCACGTCGAAATGCATCCGCTTGGCCGTCTTGGGCTTTTGGTACATGAAATAAGCCAGCGACTCGGTCGGCGCATAGGTCAGCCATTCGTCAATCGACACACCATTGCCCGACGATTTCGAAATCTTCTGTCCGTTCTCGTCCAGAAACAGCTCATAGCTGAAATGCTCGGGCGCGCGGCCACCCAAGGCCCGGCAGATCCCGTCATAGATCTTTTCGTTGGTCGCGTGTTCCTTGCCGTACATCTCGAAATCAACGCCCAGTGCCGCCCAGCGCGCCCCGAAATCCGGCTTCCATTGCAGCTTCACGTTGCCACCGGTCACGGGAACGGTCCATTCCTTGCCGTCTTCATCATCGAAGGTAACGGTATAGGTTTCGGCGCAGACCTTTTTCATCGGCACATACAGAACCCGCCCGGTTTCCGGGTGGATCGGTAGGAAGATCGAATAGGTCTGCTGGCGTTCTTCCCGCAGGCTTTTCAACATGATGGCCATCACGTCGTCGTAGCGTTCAACCGCACGCTTCAGAATCTCGTCGAACTGGCCCGAGCGATAAAAGTCGCGCGCCGAGTAGAACTCGTATTCGAACCCGAAGGTATCAAGGAACCGGCGCAACATCGCGTTGTTGTGTTCGCCAAAGCTGTCAAATTCGCCAAACGGATCAGGAACCGAGGTCAGCGGGCGCTGCAAATGCTCTTCCAGCGCCTCGGGGTTCGGCACGTTGCTGGGAACCTTGCGCATCCCGTCCAGATCGTCCGAAAAACAGATCAGCTTGGTCGGGATATCCGACAGCGCTTCAAAGGCGCGCTTGACCATCGTGGTCCGCGCCACCTCGCCGAACGTGCCGATATGCGGCAGGCCCGACGGGCCGTATCCGGTTTCAAACAGCACATACCCCTTTTCCGGAGCACCTTTCTGATAGCGTTTAAGCAACCGGCGCGCCTCTTCAAAGGGCCAGGCCTTGGACGACATCGCGGTTTCGCGCAGTTCAGACATTTCAATGTGCTCCATTGGGGAAACGGTCGCGGCTGCACCACGCAACCCGACCGGCTCCTCCTATTGTGCCAGTGCAGCATGAGTCAATAAAGCACCCGTGTTTTAACTGCCCGGAACCCGTGGAAAACCGCCTTGTCACGGGGTTTTGCCGCTAAATGACTGTACTGCCCGCCCTCAGCCTCTGATCCACGCCAGGAGCCTCCGCAATCCCGTACCGGTTTTTCCATCCGCAAGCCTTACTCCAGCCACACTCATAAGATGGGTTTGGCGCGCGAAACATAAAAGACACGGGCGACAGGCTTTGACCTGACCCGGATATTTCACGTGTTTGCACTGCGGTGCTACGATAGAAAGACGCCGGGAAACCTCCCCGGGACCAAAGGAAACTAGATGCGACGCGAAACCAGCAACCTAATCCGCTTTGTGCTCGAGGATATCGTCCCGCCGATCCTTCGCGACAGCGCCGCTTTTCACTGGCTTGCGCGCCGTGTCTGGGGGGAACACATTACCCGGCTGGCAGCGTTCCGCGAACGCGCGCCTTTTCTGACGGACGAAGAATACGAAACGCTCTACCGGGAACACCCGCGCGTGCATGATGGTACTGACAATTCCGACGCCTGCATTGACCGGATCGCCAGCGACATTGTTGGCAACAGCATCTGCGACGTCGGCTGCGGCACCGGGGCTCTGCTGCAACGCATCCGCGCCCTGCGCCCGGACATCACGGCCATGACCGGTGTCGATTTCGTTATCGATGACGCTGAAGCCATCGAAAACATCAGATATGTTGCCGCCCGGATCGAAGACCTGCCTTTTGAGGATAACAGTTTCGACACGGTCATCTGCACCCATGTGATCGAACATCTGCTGGATTACCGCCGTGCCATCGCTGAATTGCGCCGGGTCGCGCGCAAGCGGGTTATCATCGTGGTCCCGCGCGAACGGGAATATCGCTACAGCTTCAACCCGCATTTCAATTTCTTTCCCTACACCCACAGCTTTCTGCGCGCCGTGCATCCCAGCCCCAGCCTTCACACCTGCGAGGATATCGGGCGTGACATCTATTACTGCGAGGATCGACCGGCCGAGGAATCCACCGGAAAGCCCCTCAAGGATCAGGCTGCATGAGCGCAACCGCACCCACAGCACTGGTCTGGACCGGACTGCTTCTGACACCTGTCATGATTTCGGTCGGACAGGTATTGTTCAAACTCGCTGGCGGGCGGATCGAGGGTCGCACCGCGACCGGTGCGATGGGGCTGTTGCATACCCTGCTCGACCCTTTCTTGCTCGTCGCGCTGGCGATTTACGGCACTGCAACGATACTCTGGATTTACGTCCTCAGGCATGTGCCGCTGTCGCAGGCCTATCCGTTCATGGCCCTCAGCTTTGTCTTGGTC
The DNA here is from genome assembly GCF_059612645.1 of Ruegeria sp. YKSF131. Classification (NCBI taxonomy): domain Bacteria; kingdom Pseudomonadati; phylum Pseudomonadota; class Alphaproteobacteria; order Rhodobacterales; family Roseobacteraceae; genus Ruegeria; species Ruegeria sp. YKSF131. The sequence continues at coordinate 6,807 of NZ_JBXWQZ010000007.1, forward strand.
CCCCTCGCCTCGTGGCTGTTCTTCGGTGAAACGCTGGGGCTGCGCTATTGGATCGGGGCGGGCCTTTTGCTCGGCGGTATGGCGGTAATGAACACCTGACCGGTTCAACCTGCCGCACAGTGGGGCAAAACAAGATGTTGAACCTGCCTTGCCCCCCTTCTATCCTGCGCCATTGACGAACCCCAAGCAGGATGCACCGAATGACCGAGCAAGTTCCCCACCCGATGTCCCCACAGGATTGCCTTGTGGCGATCATGGTTGCGATCTCGGCCTCCGACGAAAACATCCGAACTGCTGAACTAGTCAAGATCGAGGTCGCCGTGAACATGTTGCCGGTCTTCGCCGGGTACGACATCGACCGGATGCGCCACGTGTCGCAGGTCGTGTTTGACCTGTTCGAACAGGAAGACGGGCTGGATGCGCTGTTTGGCCTGATCCGGGACAACCTGCCCGAACGCCTGAACGAAACGGCCTATGCTCTGGCCTGTGACGTCGCTGCCGCTGACGGAACGCTGGCCGAATCCGAACTGCGCCTGCTGGAAGAAATCCGGTACGAGCTGAACATCGACCGCCTGCACGCGGCCGCGATCGAGCGCGGGGCCAGGGCGCGCCATACCGTCTGACGCCCGCTTCAGGCGGGTTTCAGGTTTCAGCTTCCATAAAGTGACCCCCAGCGCTCCAGCAAAGCGCGCTGCAATTTTCGCGATCTGCTGTTCCAGCTGCGTGCACCGTCCGGGCGCTCACGCTGCGCGCGTGGGATCGTTGCGCGATGGTCCACGTCGGCGGTGAATATCGCAAAGGCCAGATCGACCCCGTCCGCAGTCGTCAGGAAACCGCCCAACCCGGATACAAAGTTCAATGTCCCTGTCTTGGCATCAACCTTGATCGGGTGGTTCTTGACGGGCCGCCCGTTCCGGTCGGTCAGTGCAAAAGGTTTCATCAAGGGCCGCAACATCCCCGACTTCTGTGTTGCGACAAGGGCCGCAACCAAATCCTCCGGTACCATGCGCGAGGCATCGCTCAGACCCGAATGATCGACCATGGCGATTCCTGTCACGCCGAAACGACTGGCGGCCCACCGGTTCATCTCGGCTGCCGAATCCGCCAGGGTGTGCGGGTTAACACCGCGCGCCCTGGTCGCGGCCAGCCCGACCATCTCGGCCGTCAGGTTGGTCGAGTATTTCAGCATCCCGCGCAGGACACGATCCAAACTGTCGCTGCGATGCACCACAAGATCGACACCCTGCACGCTCTGGCGTGTCACCTGAACGCGCTTCAAAACGATCCCGTTCGACCGCGCCAAGGTGCGAAATACATCGCCCGCGTACAAAGCGGGCTTGCGCACCGGCAACCAGCGGGCCCCGCCATTGCCCAGCGCGCCCTTGGCCACGGTCCAGCGATCCTGCCGCGCGCTTGCCTGATAGGTATAGATCGGCAGGCTACGATCCTCGACCCGCATGGCCGAGACATCCACCGCAGGCACATAACGCTCGCTGCGGGCATCCATGGTTATGTCATAGCCACTCCCTGCGCGTTTCCATTCGAAATGGACGCGATTGAAGTTCAGGGAAATGCCGCTGACGGCCGGGCTATAGCCCACATGATCCGGCTGCTCGGGATCGATGCTGAACACATAAGGCAACGCCCCGTCGTAAACCCTGAACGCGCCGCGCACTTCGATAATCCCGGCCTCGCGCAAATTGGCCGCCATCGTAGCCAGCGCATCCGTATCCAGCAGCGGGTCGCCGCCCCCAACCAGAATCAAATCGCCGTGCAAAACGCCCTTCTCGATCCGGCCATCCGCCACCAGACGGGTCTCGAACCGGTGTTCCGGCCCCAGAACGTCCAGCGCATAAAGCGCGGTCATTGCCTTTCCGACGCTGGCCGGGGGCAGACTTGCGCCCTCGCCAAACACTTCCAGCTGCGCCCCGGTCGCCACATCCGCAACCGCAAACACAACCTCGCCCTTCAGGCCTGCTGCGGCCACCAATCGCTCGGCACCGCTTAATATGACCCCGCGCGCCTGCGGCCTAAGCGATACAAGCGGCGCCTGCGCAAGGCCCGCTGCCGGGATCAGGGACGCCCCTAATCCCCCCAGAAATAAACGACGTGAAAAACGACCAGCCATAGCCGAATTAAAATCCCACAGATCAAAAGCACACAACCACCGTGTTAGATTATGCGCCCGTTGGGGCTATTCCGGCAACACTTCTGCGCCCCATTCGCCGCGTGTCCGGAGTTCGGTCGAACTGACATCGATCATCGGCACGTTCACGAAACACCAGGCCGGAGCCTGCGCCTGCCCCAAAAGGTGCCGCGCCTGCCCGTCAATCCGGTACTTCGCATAAACCCGCGCCGCAGGTGACATCCGGGCCGAGATCCGCTCACCCGGCCGCGCCACCACGCCCACCGGCACAGTGTCCATGATCAGCCGCCAGTCTTTCCAGCGATGAAACTGCGCCAGATTGTCCGCGCCCATCAGCCAGACAAACCGCACCTGCGGGTAAAGCCGCCTGAGCGCTGTCAGAGTGTCCGCCGTTGCCCGCGTGCCGACCAGCGCCTCGATATCCGTCACGTCGACCTTCGGATGCTGCATCACCCGCCGCGCCGCCGCCATGCGCCGCGCGATCGGCGCAGGCCCCCGCTCTTTCAACGGATTGCCGGGTGACACCAGCCACCACGCCCGATCCAACCCAAAGGCCTTCATCGCCTCACGCGTCACATGCACATGGCCCTGATGCGGCGGATCGAATGACCCGCCGAACAACCCAACGACCTGCCCGGGCCGCGCGTAAGGGATGTCGTACCGCTCCATAACCTGCTGATGTTCAGAACCGGGCCGCGTTGTCAATCAATCGGTTGCACGGCGTCGCCCAGCGCAACCCGCCCCGGCCTGACAACTTCGGCGCACCATCCCCCATGCCCCCGCACGGCAGAATAGCCGCCCTTGCCCAGCGCCTCTTCCATCCGGCTGCATGGTGCACAGATCACGGTAAAGCGCAAAACCGCCTCACCCACCTGCACCTCACGCCCCTTGAGCGCGGCCAGATTGATCCCCGAAACCACCAGATTGCGCCGCAGGGTTTCGGGGGCAACCGGTCCTTGCCCCAGATAAGAGCCAATGGCCGCCAGATGCTCCCGCTGGATCAAAGAAACCGCCCGCTTACCCGTACGGCCCCGGTCACCGTCGAGCCCATCGGCCGAGACCACCGCCTCCCTCACCACCTCCACCCCAACCCGCCGCTCGGGCCGGACGCCAATCCACTCCACCCGCCCCGGTTGCGCCCAGCCTGATATCAGTTCCGCCAGTTCCACCACTTCATGCCCCTCATACAGCCCGGCAAACCTAGCCCATGCAGATACGGGACGAAATTCACAAAACCACCAGCTTGCCCCGCCCGCCCCGCTCGGATATCCAGCGTTTCAACCCAATTTCCCGACCCAGAGGACGCGACATGGCCGCCTATCAATATGTCTACCACATGCAGGGTGTCTCCAAGACCTATCCCGGTGGCAAGAAGTGCTTTGAAAACATCCACCTGAGCTTTCTGCCCGGCGTGAAAATCGGTGTTGTCGGCGTCAACGGCGCGGGTAAATCGACGCTGATGAAGATCATGGCCGGGCTCGACACCGACTTCACCGGTGAGGCCTGGGCCGCCCAAGGTGCCAAGGTCGGTTACCTGCCGCAGGAACCGCAGCTGGATGAATCCCTGTCGGTCCGTGAAAACGTCATGCTGGGCGTGGCCGCGAAAAAGGCCAAGGTTGACCGCTTCAACGAGATTGCCATGGAGATCGCCGAGAATTACTCGGACGAGTTGATGGAGGAAATGACCACCCTGCAGGACGCGATCGACGCCGAGAACCTCTGGGACCTCGACAGCCAGATCGACGTGTCGATGGAGGCACTGCGCTGCCCGCCGGACGACGCCAACATTGCCAACCTTTCGGGCGGTGAAAAACGCCGCGTGGCGCTCTGCAAGCTGCTGCTCGAAGCGCCCGACATGCTGCTGCTCGACGAACCGACCAACCACCTCGACGCCGAGACCATCGCCTGGTTGCAACAGCACCTGATCGACTACAAGGGCACCATCCTGATCGTCACCCACGACCGTTATTTCCTCGATGACATCACCGGCTGGATCCTCGAACTCGATCGTGGCCGCGGTATCCCTTACGAGGGCAACTACTCCGCATGGCTGGAACAAAAAGCCAAACGGCTGGAGCAGGAAGCCCGCGAGGACAAATCCAAGCAGAAGACCCTGCAACGCGAACTGGAATGGATGCGTCAGGGCCAGAAGGCCCGTCAGGCCAAATCCAAGGCCCGAATCAACGCCTATAACGAGCTGGCCGAACAGTCCGAACGCGAAAAGCTGACCCGCGCCCAGATCGTCATCCCCAACGGCCAGCGCCTCGGCGGCAAGGTGATCGAGGTCGAGGGCCTGTCGAAGCACATGGGCGACAAGCAACTGATCGAAGGGCTGGATTTCGCCCTGCCCCCCGGCGGCATCGTCGGCGTCATCGGCCCCAACGGTGCCGGTAAATCGACGCTCTTCAAGATGCTCACCGGTCAGGAACAGCCCGACAGCGGCACCATCACGTTGGGCGACACGGTCGAGCTGTCTTATGTCGACCAGTCCCGCGACGACCTGAAAGACAACGACACCGTGTGGGAGGCGATCACCGGCGGTGCCGAGATCATTCAGCTGGGTGACGCGCAGGTCAATTCCCGCGCCTATTGCTCGTCCTTCAACTTCAAGGGCGGCGACCAGCAGAAAAAGGTCTCGCTGCTATCCGGCGGTGAGCGCAACCGCGTCCACATGGCCCGCCTGCTGAAAGAGGGCGGCAACGTCCTGCTGCTGGACGAACCCACCAACGACCTCGACGTCGAAACCCTGCGTGCGCTGGAGGACGCGCTGGTCGATTTCGCTGGCTGCGCCGTCGTCATCTCACACGACCGCTTCTTCCTCGACCGGATTTGCACGCATATTCTGGCCTTCGAGGGCGATGCCCATGTGGAATGGTTCGAGGGTAACTTCGAGGATTACGAAGAGGATAAGAAGCGGCGGTTGGGACCAGACGCGCTGGAGCCTAAGCGGTTGAAGCATAAGAAGTTTGCGCGGTAAACTTTGTCAATAACTTGGGAAAGAATACCTGAAGACGTCCCCTTTCTGGACGGCGAGAGAACGATTGATTTCGTCATAGGCGAATACGACTATTCGTTGACACTTCGACCTCTCTCGCCCAACAAGCTGCTTTTCGCGGATGACAGCCGAACCGAAGATTGGATCGTGGAAATTGTCAAAACAAATGGAGAATTGCTGCAGTTGCATGGATGTGCGTTCAGCGTTCCTGGCGCGGAATACACCGACTGCTGGTTCGAATTGGAAGTAGGCTCAGTAGCCAAGGTTACCTATTGGGGAGACCAAACTTTACTGAGAACCGACAAATCCAAACAAGCTTAGCAAGCGTAAGTTGAGTGCTCGCTCCCTTCACGCCAACTGGTAGGCCGGGCTTCAGCCCGGCACCACTCGAAACACCCACAGGCGAAAGAAACGCAAAATCAGGAGTTTTTCTTTGTTCTCAAAGATAATTGCGACAGTGTTCATCTCAGCCATTCTTGGATCGTCGGGACAGGCCGAAACAATTCTCGTTCCAGCACTTCCCGACGGGCAAGTCGACGCGACTGCGGTGTTCGAATCCCTGACTATTAATAACAGCGAGCTCGACGGGGACGATCCGAATTTGTATTGGGGTGACGTACTCGGGAAGCGCTTTGGTGCAATCTTCGGCTCGCCTCCGTCTAAACAAATTTTCTCATTAACCATTGGGGTAGAAGAGCTTCCAGAGCCAGTGGTTCACTTGCTCGCGAATATACTAACACCAAACCATTGCGCCAAAGCTGAGTTCGGTGGAATCAACATAGACTGGGCGGGTACCGCAATTCGTTTCGAAGGTGAACCATTCGACGGTGGGTGGTCAATGAAAACAGCGTGCCGAGACAAACTGGAACTAGATTGAGGAGTGTCAGAAAACGGAAGTTGGTCAGGCAACTGGAAGGCAAGCCTTTGGAAGGGTTTCTCAGAGTCAAACCAGAACGCACTTTGGATCAAGCGTAGGATGGGTGCTCGCACCCATCACCCCTTGCCCGTAGGCCGGGCTTCAGCCCGGCATATCTGCCAGAGGTCACAACAGGTAGATGCGTGAGCTCGGGTGCCGGGCTGAAGCCCGGCCTACGGTTTGCCTTGTTCACGCCCATGGTGAACCGCGCCTTGATCGCTCCCCGCCGCGTGTAATAATCCGCATCGCCCGGCGGCAAGGTCCACACCGCGTGCAGATGATCGGGCAACACCACAAACGCATCACACCAGCACGGGCGCTCCCGCTGCGTTTCGGCAAATACCGCGCGCAGATGTACGGCCACGCGGATCAACAGGTCCGATGACCGGTCGGCCAGCGACACCGTGAAGAAATATCTGGCACCGGGAATGCGGACGCGGCGATAATCACTCATGCGCGCAAGGTGGCGCAGGTATGACTACCAAGTGGTTAACACGCGCCTTTGCAGGCAACTGCCGCAGGTCGCATGCTCCACCGACCCCCGGTGTCCCATATCACAGCATTCAAGGATGGTTGCAGACGCGGCGCTTACCCGAACCGGTTGCCACGCAGCCGTCCGACACCGAACAGCCCCGTCAGCGCCCCAAGCAGCAGCAGCCAACTGGCCGGAAGCGGCACGGCCGAGACGTTCACGTCCACCGGCGTTTCTTCGGACCCGGGCTCATTGCACCACAGCTCGCAGAACTCAGGCCCGGATTCCGCCACGACCTCCGTCCGTTCAGTCAGTATCTCGGGCAAATGCTTGGGTCCACCAAGCTCGACAAGACGACGACGTCTTTCATTACGGCGCGGGTTCTCTTTCGCGAAGACCGGAGCCTTCAGCTCGTGTTCAAATTCGAACATGTTGTAGAGTTTGAGCCCGCCTTCACGCGCGGTCGGCATAAAACCCTCTGTCTCATATGGAACAGTCAGGGCCTGCGCGGCTCCGGCCCAGCACAACAAGGTAATCGTATAAACAGCTTTCATATCCGCCCCCACAGCTGCCACGCAGTATAGCACCAGATCGCAAATTTTTCAAACATAGCGATTTATGAATAAAAACCGTCAGTTGTGAGGGGAACCCACGCTGAACCGGTCAGAATGACACTGGTCCTGAACACGTGCCTGCGACGAAAAAGTGTCACCCTCCCGCGCAGGCGTGGCACGTGGCGACCGCTCGGCATGGCCGACCGGGAAAGTGTGGATCCGGGTTTTTCACTGCCGTCGCGCGCGTCAACAGACAGGGTGACCAGAGCACCCAGAATGCTGTCAAACATCGCCAAAATCAGCCTGAAACCCATCAGCGGATTCTTGTACAAATCAAGCTATCTGCCCTCTGGCACTAGTACAATCCGTACAAACCACTCTTGCCACAGGCTTACCTCAATGCCATATGCAGGGTGCTAACGTTTTTCTATTTCGACCTACTGTCTCCTTCTACGGCGCTCAGTCTATCGATACAGACATACGACGCCAGGCTGCCGCAACTCCGTGGGCAGCACCAAACAGGAGACACGGAAATGCCAGCAGGCACCGTAAAATGGTTCAACACCACTAAAGGCTACGGCTTTATTGCGCCCGAAGATGGCGGCAAGGACATCTTCGTCCACATCTCGTCCGTCGAACGCTCGGGCCTGACCGGTCTGGCCGACAACCAGAAAGTCACGTACGAACTGCGTTCGGGTCGTGACGGCCGCGAGAGCGCCGACAACATCCAGCTTGCATAAGCTCTTGAAAGGGTGAGGGAAATTCCTCACCCTTTTGTTCAACCGCTGCCGTTTCAGGTGGCCGATTGATCACATCACGGATGCGTGATGCTTGCCCCAGAATTGACCAAATAACATATCATGATGAAACTGGTTCTTGGGTTTCATTGGTCAATTGATGAGGGTTTCGATGTTTACACGCCGAGTTTTTCTGGCCGGAACAGCGGCCACGCTGCTGCCGGGCATCGCCAGCGCCAAGAAAGCGGTCGAGTATGATCCGACACCGCAATTCGTGCGCATCAAAAAGCAGTTCCTGCCCGGGCAGCTGCTGGTCGCCCCCCGTTCATTCTATCTTTACTATGTCACCGAACCACGCAAAGCGATCCGCTATGGCTGCGGTGTCGGCAAGGCAGGTCTGGAATTCACCGGCACCGCTACTATCGATGTGAAAAAGGAATGGCCGACCTGGCGCCCGACCCAAGAGATGATCCAGCGCGATCCGGTGGCCTATGCAAAATTCAAGGACAATGACTATGTCCAGCCGGGAGGTGGGGATAACCCCCTCGGCGCGCGTGCGATGTATTTGTTCCAGAACGGTGTCGATACCTATTTCCGAATCCATGGCACGACCCAGCCACAAACCATAGGCAGGGCGGTGTCAAACGGGTGTATTCGGATGCTGAATGAACATGTCATCGATCTGTATAACCGGGTCCCTATCGGAACGGTTGTCACGGTCGTCTGATCGCTATCGCGGGAATGGTTAACCTTCCCCGCCCGCCTGCGTCACAAGTTGCAACACAGAGGGGCCCAGCGCTTCGACGATCTTCGCCACCCCGGCCGCATTTGGATGAATGCCGTCCGATTGCATGAATTGCGATACGGCTGCGGGGTCACCCTCCGCTGCAAGCCCTTCAAAGAAACTGCTGAAAAACAGAACTTCAAACTCCTGCGCCAGTGCAGGGTAAATGCCATCGAACGCCTGCTTGTATTCAGCGCCGTAGTTGCCCGGCGCCTGCATTCCGATCAACAAGACAGGAACCTTTGTATCGCGTGCAACCTGAAGTATCTTGCGCAGATTGGCTTGCGAAACTGCAGGATCGATCCCGCGCAACACGTCATTCCCGCCTAAGGCAACGATCAGTCCGTCCACATCGGGTGTCAGGGTCCATTCTACCCGCGCAGCGCCACCCGCCGTTGTATCGCCCGAAACGCCTGCGTTGATAACGCGAACATCTTCGCCCTTCGCCTGCAACCAACGGTCAAGCTGGGGAACAAACCCGTTCTCCTCCACCAGCCCGTAGCCTTGCGTCAGCGAGTCCCCAAGGGCTGCGATCACCACCTGATCGGCTGTGGCCGCAAAACCGCAGAACACAAATGGACTTGCCATCAAAACCTTGCGCAATACGGTGATCACTCCATATCCCAAAAACCGCTCCTTTATCGGGAAGACCCATGACGCCTGCTGTTCTCGCTCTTCAGAATGCCGCTTTATCGCTGGATGGCAATGCCGGGCGGGTCGATATTTTGCATGACATCACGTTGACCGTGAACAGGGGGGAAACGCTGGGGCTGATCGGGCCATCGGGGTCGGGAAAATCGTCGCTGTTGATGCTGATGGGTGGGTTGGAACAGGCAACAAGTGGTCAAATCTTGGCCTTGGATCAGAATTTGACAAGCATGGACGAGGACGCCCTGGCGCGGTTTCGGCGCGACAACATGGGCGTCGTGTTTCAGAATTTCCACCTGATCCCAACGATGACCGCGTTGGAGAACGTGGCGACACCGCTGGAACTGGCGGGGCACAAAGATGCGTTCGACCGGGCCGAGACTGAACTGAATGCCGTGGGGTTATCCCATCGTCGCGATCATTACCCGGCGCAGTTGTCGGGCGGCGAGCAGCAACGAGTTGCCCTGGCGCGTGCATTGGCACCACGCCCCAAGATCTTGCTGGCGGACGAACCAACCGGGAATCTGGACGAGACAAACGGTGCCGCGATTGTTGATTTGCTGTTCGGGCTTCGGCGCAAATATGATGCGACGCTGGTTCTTGTAACGCACAGCCGTTCACTGGCTGAACGATGTGACCGGGTGATCAGGCTGCGCGACGGCAGGATTGCCGAAATGACCCGGCAGGAGGCCGCAGAATGAGCCTTCGGCTGGCCGCGCGGCTGGCCCGTCGAGAGCTGCGCGGGGGCCTGCGCGGCTTTCGCATCTTTCTGGCCTGTCTGGCCTTGGGCGTCGCAGCCATCGCAGCCGTCGGATCGGTGAGTCAGGCGATTCAGACCGGGCTGACCCGTGAAGGCGCATCCCTGCTGGGCGGCGATGCCGAGCTTGAGTTCACCTATCGTTTTGCTACTGAGGCCGAGCGCCTCTGGATGCAGCAGTCATCCGAACAGGTGTCAGAAATTGTCGATTTCCGCTCGATGGCGGTTGTGCCCCGCGACGCCGGGCCGGAACGTGCGCTGACCCAGGTCAAATCCGTCGATAAGGCTTACCCGCTCATCGGATCGGTCAAACTGGAGCCGGACATCACGCTGGACGACGCCCTGAATGGCAGGTCCGGATTACCCGGTGCCATTATGGAACCCGTTCTGATAGACCGGCTTGGTTTGTCGGTCGGTGATCACTTCGCGCTTGGCACGCAAGAGTTCATTCTGATGGCCGCACTTCGGAATGAACCCGACAGCGCCGCGGCTGGTTTTGCCTTGGGGCCACGTACAATGGTGCGTACCGAAGCGTTGCAGGCATCTGGCCTGCTGGAGCCCGGAACGCTTTTTTCGACCAGGTACCGGCTGACCTTGCCCCAAGACGCGAACCTGTCGGAGGTGTCCGCAAGAGCCAGCGCGGCGCTTGAAGGCTCGGGGATGCGCTGGAGCGATGCGCGCAACGGCGCGCCGGGCATATCGGAATTCGTCAACCGCCTGAGTGCCTTTCTGGTCCTTGTCGGATTGTCGGGGCTTGCCGTCGGTGGCATCGGTGTGTCCGCCGCCGTGCGAGCCTATCTGAGTCAGAAAACGGAAACCATTGCGACATTGCGGACATTGGGGGCGGATCGCTCCACCATTTTTCAAACTTACATGATTCAGATCGGGGTGCTGTCCCTGACTGGCATTGTAATTGGGCTGGTACTGGGCGGGATGGCACCGCTTTTGCTGGCACCGCTGCTGGAATACCAGTTGCCCGTTCCAGCAGTGTTTTCTCTGTATCCGCAACCGCTGATAGAGGCTGCGCTTTATGGCCTGCTGACAGCATTTCTTTTCACGCTCTGGCCGCTGGCCAGAACCGAAGATGTGCGCGCCGCAACCCTCTTTCGCGATGCGCTGAGTGCGGCTCGTCCCATCCCACGCGCAATTTACGTCGTGGCAAGCGGGATTGGATTGGCGTCCCTGATCGCGATTGCGTCCTGGTTCAGCGGCTCAACGCGCCTAACCCTGTGGACCAGCGGCGGACTTGCGGGCGCACTGATCCTGCTGGCGCTCGCAGCCCATGCCATTCGCAAACTGGCACGGGCTGGGACACCTTTGGCGCGGGGCCGCCCTGCCCTGCGATGGGCTTTGTCCGCCATCTCTGATCCGCGTGAGGGTGCGGGGTCAGTGGTTTTGTCACTTGGTCTGGGTTTGTCAGTGCTGGCGGCGGTTGGGCAGATTGACGGCACGCTGCGCAACGCGATCTCCGGCAATCTGCCGGATGTCGCGCCCTCATACTTCTTTGTCGATATTCAAAAAGACCAGATGCCCGGTTTTACCGAACGGCTGCAAACCGATCCTGCTGTCAGCCGCATTGAAAGCGCACCAATGCTGCGGGGCATCATCACCCAGATAAACGGTCGCCCTGCGCGCGAGGTGGCCGGAGATCATTGGGTTCTGGAGGGAGATCGCGGCGTCACCTATTCAGCCCGCCCCCCGGCAAATGCACGGGTGACAGCGGGGGAGTGGTGGGCAGAGGATTATTCTGGCGCACCACAGATCAGCTTTGCAGCCGAAGAAGCCGAAGAGATGGGTCTGAAACTGGGCGATCAGGTAACTGTCAACATCCTGGGGCGGGATATCACCGCAGAGCTGACCTCAACCCGAGAGGTGGATTTTTCCACAGCGGGTATGGGTTTTGTCATGTCGATGAACCCGTCGGCACTGGCGGGTGCGCCACACAGCTTTATTGCGACGGTATATGCAGAAGAACAGGCCGAGGCCGCCATTCTGCGAGATCTTGCAGGCCAGTTCCCGAACATCACGGCCATCCGTGTGCGCGACGCAATTGACCGTGTTTCGGGCCTTTTGGCAGGGATCGCCGCCGCAACCTCGTATGGCGCGGGCGTGTCTTTGTTGACAGGATTCCTGGTGCTGATCGGGGCGGCAGCCGCCGGCGAACCCGCCCGCAGATACGAGGCGGCAATCCTCAAGACGCTGGGGGCTGACCGTGGCCGCATCCTGCGCAGTTTTGGACTACGCTCGGTCCTGCTGGGCGCCGCAGCGGGCTGCGTCGCCTTGCTGGTTGGCATCCTGGGCGGATGGGCTGTGGCCACCTACATCTTCGACACAGGTTTTACCGTGATCTGGTCTTCGGCCTTTGGCATCGTTCTGGCCGGTGTCGGCGTCACGCTCTGCGCAGGTTTCGCATTCGCGCTGCGCCCTCTCTCTGCCCGGCCAGCCCGCATTTTGCGGGCCAGCGACTAAGGTCAGCGTACGCAGGCCACGGGCTGCAACAGCTTCAGCAACGGGTCGTTGTCACAAACCAGCGCATCCAACGACACTTCGTCCAGAGATGCATAGAAAACTTCCGCCGCATCCTGCAATGCCAGCCGCAGCCTACAGGCATCGGTCAAAGGACAGGTGTTGTCCGCATCCGCAAAACACTCGGCGATGGGCAAGGCCCCTTCGACGTGCCTGAACACCGCGCCGATCCGGATTTGGCTTGCCGGACGCGCCAACGACATACCGCCGTTGCGGCCGCGCTGAGTGCTCAGGTAATTCAACTGGCTTAACTGGTTGATCACCTGAGCCAGATGGTTTTCCGAGATGTTGCAGACTTCGGCGATCTCGGCTTTGGTGACCAGCCGGTCCGGGTGTGCGGCGCAATACATCAACAGGCGCACAGCGATATTCGTCCGTTTGGTAATCCGCATGAAGGCCTCCCTGAATAAAAGATGAAGCCTTATTGCATGTCGCGGAAAAAAGCGGTTTGACATACATCAATCGACCCAAAGGACACCTCTCGCATGGCCGACCCCTATTTCTTTGGTTATGGAAGCCTTGTGAACCTCGCCACACATGATTTTCCCGACCCCCGCCCAGCAAAACTGAAGGGGTGGAAACGCGCATGGCGACACACTGATCTGCGCCCGGTCGCGTTCCTGACAGCTGTCCCGGACCCCGAGTCTGAGATCGAAGGCATGATCGCACATGTCCCCAAGAACGACTGGGCTGCGCTGGATGAACGGGAATGGGCCTATGACCGAATTCCGGCAACCCGGTCGGTTTCACATCCGCTGAAACATGAAGTTGAAATAGCTGTCTACGCCGTCCCGCAGGATCGGCACAACGAGCCCAGCAACCGCCATCCCTTGCTGCTCAGCTATATCGACGTTGTTGTTCAGGGTTATTTGCGGGCGTTTGGAGAAGACGGGGCAGACCGGTTCTTTGCAACAACCAGCGGATGGGATGCCCCGATCCTGAATGACCGGGCCGAGCCACGTTACCCGCGACATCAACAACTCAAACCTGTCGAGCGTGATTTTGTCGATGACCGCCTGACCGGTTTGTCGGTTCGGATTGAACAACCGGTTTGACGACAAAGGGCCACGCCGAGGGCGTGGCCCTTAAATGTCGTGTACTACCGCGTTAGCCGCGCGCGCGGATCACCTGCAGCAACGGCAGCAACGCCGCCATTTCCGGGCCACGTTCTGCACCTGTCAACGCCTTGCGCAGCGGCATGAACAGGCCTTTTCCCTTGCGGCCTGTTGCCTCTTTCACGGCATTGGTCCAGGCTCCCCAGGTCTCACCATCGAACGGGCCTTCGGGCAGCAGCGACATGGCCTTAGCGATGAATTCGCGATCTTCATCTGCAACCAACGGTTCGGCGCCGTCACGGCACAGGTCCCACCACCCTTTGAGGTCGGCCAAAGTGGTGATGTTTTCGCGCGCCATGGCCCAGAACGGTTCGGCCAGTTCGGCAGGCACCCCGGCATCCGCGACAGCATCGGCCACATTCGCCAGCGGCAGCGATTGCAGGTATTTGGCGGTCAGCGGGAACAGGTCCTGCACGTCGAACTTGGTCGGCGCGGCACCAAACCGGCTCACGTCAAAGCCGTCGATCAACTCGGCCATATCCGAGCGCAGCTCGACCGGATCGGACGAACCCAGTCGCGCCATCAGGCTCAGCAGTGCCATCGGCTGCACGCCCTGTTCACGCAGATCGCGCAGGGCCAGCGTACCCAGGCGTTTCGACAGAGCTTCGCCCTGCGGGCCGGTCAGCAGCGAGTGATGCGCAAAGCGCGGGCAATCCCCGCCCAGTGCCTTGATGATCTGAATCTGGGTCGCAGTGTTGGTCACGTGATCCGAGCCGCGCACGACATCAGTCACGCCCATTTCAGTGTCATCCACCACCGACGCAATCGTATAAAGAACCTGCCCATCACCACGGATCAGAACCGGATCAGAGACAGAGGCCGCATCGATCGAGATGTCGCCCAGAATTCCATCGGTCCACTCGATCCGTTCGTGATCCAGCTTGAAACGCCAGACACCGTTGCCACGTTCAGCGCGCAGCGCATCCTTCTCGGCATCCGACAGGTTCAGCGCGGCACGGTCATAAACCGGCGGCTTGCCCATGTTCAGCTGTTTCTTGCGCTTCAGGTCCAGCTCGGTGGGCGTCTCAAACGCTTCATAGAACCGCCCCATCGCGCGCAACTTGTCAGCCGCTTCGGCGTAGCGATCCAAACGCTCGGATTGACGCTCGACGCGATCCCAGTGCAAACCCAGCCACTCAAGATCCTGTTTGATGGCATCGACATATTCCTCTTTCGAGCGCTCGGGGTCGGTGTCATCGATGCGCAGGATGAACGTACCGCCCGCCTTGCGGGCGATCAGATAGTTCATCAGGGCGGTGCGCAGGTTGCCCACATGGATGTAACCGGTGGGCGACGGGGCGAAACGGGTGGTTGTCATGGGTGTCTCCTGTTGGCGCGGCTCTTGTCACATGGGCGCGTTTTTGTCCAGCCGCCGCTTGATCCATCAGGTGATTCAACGCGGTTCCACGGGCCATATCCTGTCAAGGTCGTCTAACCCGGCGCGAATGAGTTCCGACAGAACCTGCATGTCGATATCCACCAGCTTGTTCACGTACAGGCAGGACTTGCCCAACTTGTGCTTACCCAACCGGGCCAGAATGCCGCCAAAATCCGCGTAACCCAGCATGATATAAATCACCAGCGCCGACTTGCGCGGGGAAAATCCGGTTGCCAGAAAATCGCCCTCTCGGCCCGAGGCGTAGCGATAGTGATAACGGCCATACCCTATCATCGACGGGCCCCACATGACCGGATCAAATCCGGTGGTAGCCCGAAACAGGTCGTCCAGAGCGCGCGTCTCTTCGGCCCGACGTTCTGATTGGACCGAATTAAGGAAGTCTTCTACACTTTGATCCGTTGGAACGGTTTTGTTCTGTGATCGCGACATGAACAAAAATTAACACGTATTGTTCATCCATGCACCCTGCGTGGATGTCGTAACATCTGGTCAGAATCTCACACCGTTCTAGTTTTTCTAAAGGTGTTCTGACAGGGAGAACGATAATGACGATCAAACTTACTCGCCGTGCCGCCTTGGGAACCGCTGCCGCCTTGCCGTTTGCCACGGCAGCAGCGCCGGTTTTGGCCGCAGGCTCTGACGCCAAGGCCAACTCGACCATCGCCAAGTCATTCCATGTCGGCGACTTTACTGTTACGACCTTGCTGGATGGCAGCCTGCCCCGCGATGGCGCCCAGGATATCTTTGGCGGCGGAGCGTCAGATGAAGACTTCGCAAAGGTTTCGGCCGAGAACTTTATTCCCGCCGATACCGCCCAATTCTTCTTTACCCCCTCACTGGTCAACACCGGATCGGAACTGGTATTGTTCGACACCGGTCTTGGGCAGGGCGGCATTCAGGCCGCTTTGGCCGATGCAGGTGTCAGCCCGGATCAGATCGACGTTGTCGTACTGACCCACATGCATCCCGACCATATTGGCGGCATGACAACGGATGGCGCACCGACCTTTGCCAACGCACGCTATGTGACTTCGGCAACGGAATACGATTTCTGGTCCGCGCAGGAGGCCGGAAACAATGTCGGTGATCTTGTGGCCGCAAAAGTCACACCGATGGCCGAGAAGATGAGCTTTGTCGGTGATGGAGAGCAAGTGGCGTCGGGCATAACTGCGGTTGCGGCCCACGGCCATACCCCGGGTCATACGGTTTATCATCTGGAGAGCAACGGACAGAGCCTTCTGCTGACAGCGGACTTGGCCAACCATTACGTGTGGTCATTTGCCCATCCGGAATGGGAGGTTCGGTTTGACATGGACAAGGCCGCCGCAACCGCCGCGCGCCGAAACGTTCTTGGCATGCTGGCAGCCGACAAGGTGCCGATGGTCGGCTATCACATGCCCTTCCCTGCCGCGGGCTTTGTCGAGACACGGGGCGAGGGCTTCCGCTTTGTTCCAGTCAGCTATCAGATGATGGGCTAAGCCCCTAGTAACCCGGATCCGGTCGCACTTTTGAGCCGTCAGTGAACCGAGACAGACGGAACGCGGTCGGATCCACACAAGGGGTTGAATCAGTGACAAGGTCCGCTGTCAGGCGGCCGGCGCCGGGCCCGATGCCAAAGCCGTGGCCGGAAAAGCCCGTGGCGATATACATACCCGGTACGTCATCCACGCCCGAGATTACGGGAATGGCGTCGGGGGTGACATCAATCATACCCGCCCAACTTTGGACGATTTCACTGTCCAGCAAAGCAGGAAATCCTTTTCGTGCACTGGCCCAGGCTTGTCGCAAAAACTTCTGCGAAGGTTCAGGATCCAAAACCCGGCACAGCTCGAACGGGGTTATGTCGGTCGGCAACCATCTTCTGTTTTGACGGGCCTCGATAGCCCACTGATTTGACCAGCGAAAGCGCAGGGATTTCCATTCCTGCGCAAAGGCAAAGCGAAACTGCAACCCCAGCCGGAAACTGTCCGGTACGATATCGACCGTGTTCTGATGTCCGGACGCGATGGTGTGCCCCCCATCAGCGCGCTTTCGGATCGCAACATCATCCGACCATAACGCAGTTTCGGGCCCATCTTTCACCGGAGAAGTCCGCAGAACCGTATTCAGAACCTTAAGCTGCGGCAGGTTGATACCTGCATTTCCCGCAAACAAACGCGACCACGCGCCCCCCGCCAGAACCACGCGCCCGCAGGCGACCTTGCCGCGCTCGGTGAATACACCAGCAATACGCCCATCCTGAATGTCTACACTTCGCACGGCGCAGCCTGTCATGATTACAGCACCCAGACGCCGTGCGGCTTCGGCTATGGCCGGGGCAGCCCATTGCGGCTCGGCGCGCCCGTCCTGCGGCATGTACAGGGCAGATGTCAGGCCGGTTTCATGCCCGTGCAACAACTCTGCCAACTCGCGTCCCGACACCATTTCTGCCCCGGTCTGTAATCCTTCTACATGGCGCATCCAACGCTTCAGATTGACTTCGCCCCGCTTGCCGGACGCGCCAAAAAGAATGCCGGATTGCGTATATCCGGTAGTGCCATCCAGGCGGGCATCAAGGGTCGGCCATATCCGCAACGCCTCTTGCATCAGGGGAATTTCGCGGGGGTCTCGCATACCCAAACGCACCCACCCCCAATTGCGCGAGCTTTGTTCAGCCGCAATCTGTCCCTTTTCGCACAAAAGGACGGAAGCTCCGCGTTCTGCCAGTTCCAGCGCTGTTGAAACGCCGATTATGCCGCCGCCAACAACGACGACATCAACAGATTTGGGAAGGGCAAGATTGGATTCTACGGGGTTCGGTTTTGGTGCCGTCATAAATACGCATTACTCTGTCGCCTGAACCCGTATGGGGACCAAGGTCTAGAAGTTTGGCAACACGAATTGTCGCAATGTTGGCACTATTTATGACGCCTGTGGCCCAGACGCCAACGGCATCGAAAATCCTCAGCACATCACGCTGCGCCGGACAGTTCCGCCCATTTCTGACGCAGCTTCGCGGTCAACCCGGTGTCTTTTTGCACGGTCTGGGCGGTTACGTCCTTCTGCGGCAACAAGCTTGGAAACTCAGCCCGAAGCGACGCCGCTGCCTGTTCGTCGGACAGCCGCTGTTCATTCAGGACACCGGCAATCGCCGCTTCCAGCTTTTCCTCATCCAACTCCTGCGGCGGAGATTCCATCGTCCGCCGTTTCAAAAGAGCATGATGCGATCTCTGATATTCACTATACATGTCAAAACCAAACCATTTACTCAGACATCCAACCCCGGATGCGTCACACTTCATCAAAATCGGCTTGCGACTTTGAGAATTGCGTCGCACCAGCCCCACATAGGGCAATTTTCAAGCTGAAATGTGGCAGAAAGTTGTCACTGCAACAAGTCAAAGGCCGGATTTTGTTCCTCTGGCAGGCCCAAAACGAGAAATCGGAAAACAATCAAAAGGAGGGAAACTTTACTGTTTCCAATGAAACGCGCGAATTGCGGCAATCAGGGGCGATCGCGCCAGCGATTCACAATTGGATACCGCCGGTCCAGCCAGAACGCGCGGTTGCTCAGGCGCGTACCGGGGGCGGACTGGAACCGTTTATACTCGCTGATATAAACCAGATGTTCGACCCGCTGAGCATCTGCTTCGTTGTACCCGGCGGCGACGCAGTCCGCGATCGATCCGTCCTGATCGACCAGGATCTCAAGTATTCCGTCCAGCACCGGGTAATCCGGCAGGCTGTCGCTGTCTTTCTGATCTTCGCGCAGTTCCGCACTGGGCGGTTTGTCGATGACAGAGGGACGGATCACTTCGCCTGCAGGGCCCATCATCCAGTTGCGGTGATTGGCATTGCGCCAGCGGCAGGTTTCAAACACACGGGTCTTGTACAGATCCTTGATCGGATTATAGCCGCCGTTCATGTCGCCATAGATCGTGGCATAGCCCACGGCGACCTCGGATTTGTTGCCGGTGGTCAACAGCATTTCGCCGAACTTGTTCGAGATCGCCATCAACAGCAACCCGCGCAGGCGGGATTGAATGTTTTCTTCGGTCAACCCTTCATCCAGCCCTGCAAACAACTGGGCCAAAGTACTGGTGACGGCTGCGCGGCTGTCCGAGATCGGCACGTAGTCATAATGGACGCCCAGCGCTTTGGCGACCGCCTCGGCATCGTCAAGCGAGGCCTGACTGGTGTACTCCGACGGGAGCATCACGCAGCGGACATTTTCGGCCCCGATGGCATCGACTGCAATGGTCGCGACCAGCGCGGAATCAACCCCGCCGGACAAGCCCAGCAGCGCCTCTTTGAAACCGGTTTTCCCCATGTAGTCGCGAAGAGACTGCACCATCGCGCGGTAATCCTGCTCCCACTCATCCGGTTGGGGCACGATTTCACCTGATGCGATCCGCCAGCCGTCTTCGCCGCGCTCAAGGTCGACTTGAGAGAGTAGCTCGTCGAAAACAGGCATCCGGAACGCCAATTCCCCGCCCGGGTTTAGGCCAAAACTGGCACCGTCAAAGACCTGATCATCCTGCCCGCCAACCATATTCAGGTAAATCAGTGGCAGTCTCGTTTCGACCACGCGCGCGACCATATGGTTCAACCGCACATCGTATTTATCCCGGAAATAGGGCGACCCGTTGGGGACCAACAAAAACTCGGCCCCGGTTTCCTCCAGCGTTTCTGCCACGTCCGGGTGCCAGCTGTCTTCGCAGATCGGGCTGCCAATCCGGAAATTCCCTACCGAATACGGCCCACCCAGAGGTCCCGCATCGTAAAGGCGCACTTCGTCGAACACCGTCTCGTTCGGCAGGTGGTGCTTCAGAACCTTGCTGGTGATCCGGCCACCCTTCAGGATCAGGTAGGCGTTGTACAGCTTTCCATCATCGACCCAGGGACCACCTATGGCAATTGCAGGACCTTCGGCGCATTTTGCAGCCAGCGCTTCAACCGCAGACATGGCTGCGCGGTGGAATACCGGTTTGAGAACCAGATCCTGCGTGTTGTAGCCGGTGATGAACATCTCGGGGAAAGCCACCAGATCCGCGCCCGCTGCCTTGCCTTGTTCCCATGTCGCAAAGGCCTTTGCTGCGTTGCCTTCGATATCGCCAACGGTCGGGTTCAGTTGCGCCAGAGTGATGCGGAAACGGTCGGCCATGCTGCCCTCTTGCCTCGTAAGTCCTATTGCCATTTAGCAGATCACCGCGCGAGTAAAAGACCAATGCGGCAAAAGCCGTTGCTCTGCCTGCAACGGTACCTTAGTTTTGCGCAAGAGATATCACCAGCGACGACCGGGCAGACAGGACCAGAAATGAACGTGATCCGAAACTCAATTTTGGCAGCGGGGATGAGCCTGGCAGCTGCCACTGCTTTCGCGCAGGACGGGACTGTCATCGTCAAGGATGATGAAGTTGGCGGTGTCTATGAAGGCACTTACGAGAACGGGTTGCGGCACGGGACAGGAACGTATCGGCTGCCGAATGGGTTTGAATACACGGGGCAGTGGGTAGAAGGCGAAATTCAGGGTCAGGGTACGACACGCTACCCCGACGGGTCAGTCTACGAAGGCATGTTCGCCAAGGGTCAGCCCGAAGGGCGCGGCAAGATCATCTATGCCAATGGCAGCAGCTACGAGGGCGATTGGTCCAAAGGGTCAATCAACGGCACCGGCATCGCTGAATTCGCGAACGGCACGCGCTATGAGGGTGAGTTCAGGAACGCTCAGCGACATGGCAAAGGCGTGCTGAGTTTTCCCGACGGATATATCTATGATGGCGACTGGGTCGACGGTGAGCGGCAGGGCAAGGCCAGGATCACCTATACGGATGGCAGCGTTTACGACGGCGACGTCAACGCAGGTTTGCGCGATGGAACCGGCACGCAGACGATGCCCGACGGAATGGTGTATTCAGGGGATTGGTCCGGCGACCAGATCACCGGGACGGGCAGCCTGACTTATTCCAATGGCGATATATACGAAGGCGAACTTCAAGAAGGGCGCCGCTACGGTAAGGGCAAAGTGACCCACGCGCAGGGGGATGTTTACGAAGGCGATTTTGTCGACGACCGTCGCCACGGCAAAGGAACGTTCACCGGAACAGACGGCTTTGTGTATACCGGCGACTGGAACGCCGGGCAGATTGAAGGCCTAGGCGAAGTGACCTATCCGGATGGCTCTGTCTATGTCGGCGATTTCGTTGCCGATCTGGCCGAAGGAAACGGCAGCATCACCTATCCGGACGGATCGACCTATGAAGGCGAATGGATCGCGGGTGTTATCGAGGGTCAAGGCACGGCCACGTATACCAATGGTATGATCTACAAAGGCCAATTCAAAAACGCGCAAAGCCACGGCAAAGGTGTGGTTACGCGCGCAGATGGCTCGGTATATGACGGCGACTGGGTTGAAGGTGTGCGTCAGGGCAAAGGCAAGGCGACCTATTCCGATGGCACGGTCTACATCGGTGATTTCCTGAACGGAAAACGGCATGGCAAAGGCGAAATCGTAACCCCCGCCGGGTTCAAATATTCGGGCGACTGGTCGGACGGAAAAATCAACGGCGTGGGTACCGCCACCTACTCGAACGGCGACGTGTATGAGGGCAGCTTTGTCGACAACAAACGGCAGGGCAGTGGGACGATGCGCTATGCCAACGGCCAGGAGGAAAGCGGTGTCTGGGAAAACGGCGTGTTGCCGGACCAGACCTCGGACCAGCAGAGTGACGCTGACACCCCTGCCCCGCAACCCGGCCCGGATGCAAATACTGAGGCAACCGGAAGCTCGGACGGGTGAGGGCTCACCACGGGACCGGCTTACCGGCCCAATCATAGAACCCACCGGTATCAGCCAGCGTTAACCCGCGTATCACGTTCAACAGGTTGTCGGCGGCTGCTTCAGGTTCGACGGCAGGATGACGACCCAGGTATTTGTTCGTGAACTCTGTTTTTACCGTGCCGGGGTGAAGGGCGACGCAAATTGCTTGTTTATGTGTTCGGGCCAATTCAATTGCGGCGGTATGGACGACCTGATTGACCGCTGCCTTAGCCGCACGGTAACTGATCCAACCACCTGTCCGATTATCCCCGATTGATCCCACCCGCGCCGAAAGCACCGCGAATACAGATCGTCTATGTCGCGGCAACAGCTGATACGCGCGGCTTAGCACCAATGCCGGACCAACGGCATTCAACGCAAACTGATCCATCATGGCTTTGGCTGAAATCGCCCGAATGGTCTTTTCCGGCAAAGCGCCGTCTATCTCTAACGCGCCCGAAGCCACCAGAATCAGATCAAACTGGTCTGGCAGGCTTTCAAGCATCAGCATCGTCCTGTCCCGATCAGTCAGGTCAAAGCCGTCCTCCGACCGGGACAAACGCGTGACCGAAACGCCCTGCTCAACCAGCCGTCCGGTAACAGCTGCGCCAATTCCGCCAGAAGCACCAATTATCAATGCAGTTTCCATCCGTGACCAGCTAGCGGCGCTGTGCGAACAATCAAGGCTGTCAAAAAAGGGCAGTTGCCAGAAGTTCGCGTATTGCAAATTGGTTCTTTCCATTCCCGGCGGGCTCTGTATAACCTCTATCCCATGATCAACCGCGCAGATATCCCTTGTGTCGACACCGCCCTTCGCGGTGCGTCGCTGCGTGGCCTACTGATCCTAATCCGCCTCTGAGCGTGCCATCCGGCGCGCCCGCTCAGAGGAGGACGCCAGCGCGCCATAGGCTTTAGGACAGAAGAAGAAAGAGAACCCCATGACCAACGTGACCGACCAAGACCGCGTCTTGATCTTCGATACCACTTTGCGCGACGGCGAGCAGAGCCCCGGCGCCACCATGACCCATGACGAAAAGCTCGAGATCGCCGAGTTGCTGGACGACATGGGCGTCGATATTATCGAGGCCGGCTTCCCCATCGCGTCGGAAGGCGATTTCAAGGCTGTGACCGAAATTGCACAACGGTCGAAAAACAGCCGCATCTGCGGTCTGGCCCGCGCGAATTTTGCCGATATCGACCGCTGCTGGGAGGCGGTAAAACACGCCGAGAAGAACCGCATTCACACGTTCATCGGCACTTCACCGCTGCACCGTGCCATCCCGAATCTGACGATGGACGAGATGGCCGACAAGATCCACGAAACGGTCAGCCATGCGCGCAACCTGTGCGAAAACGTGCAGTGGTCTCCGATGGACGCGACCCGAACCGAATGGGATTACCTGTGTCGTGTGATCGAGATCGCGATCAAGGCCGGGGCAACCACGATCAACATCCCGGATACGGTGGGCTATACCGCTCCGGTGGAAAGCGCGGACCTGATCAAGCGGCTGATCGAAACGGTGCCGGGGGCGGATGGCGTGATCTTTGCCACCCATTGCCACAACGACCTTGGCATGGCGACCGCGAACTCGCTGGCCGCTGTCGCAGGCGGTGCGCGCCAGATTGAATGCACCATCAACGGTCTGGGCGAACGCGCAGGCAACACGGCGCTGGAAGAAGTGGTCATGGCACTGCGCACGCGCAACGATATCATGCCGTGGCACACTGGCATCGACACCACCAAGATCATGCACATCTCGCGTCGGGTCGCGACGGTCTCGGGCTTTCCGGTGCAGTTCAACAAGGCAATTGTCGGCAAGAACGCTTTTGCCCATGAAAGTGGCATCCATCAGGACGGGATGCTGAAAAACCGCGAAAACTTTGAAATCATGCGTCCTGAGGACATTGGTCTGTCGGGAACATCCTTGCCGCTTGGCAAACATTCGGGCCGCGCAGCCTTGCGCGACAAGCTCGAAACGCTGGGGTTTGAGGTTGGTGACAACCAACTCAAGGATATCTTCGTCCGGTTCAAGGATCTGGCGGATCGCAAGAAAGAGGTGTTCGACGACGATCTCATTGCGCTGATGACGCTGGACGAGGCTGACGACCACCTGCAACTGGTTTCGATGAAGGTGACTTGCGGCACGGGTGGTCAGGCGGAATCGACGGTCGAGCTGGAAGTTGAAGGCGTGGACAAAATCGCCACCGAACATGGCGACGGCCCGGTGGATGCAACCTTTAAGGCGATTCGTGCGATTTATCCCAACACGGCGCGTCTTCAGCTTTATCAGGTTCATGCCGTAACCGAGGGCACGGACGCGCAGGCAACGGTTTCCGTGCGCCTGGAAGAGGATGGCATGATCGCAACAGGCCAGTCGGCAAACACCGATACCGTCGTGGCGTCAGCCAAGGCTTATATCCACGCTCTCAACCGCCTGATCGTGCGCCGTGAAAAGGCTGGACCGGGCGCAGATGCGCGCGAGATCAGCTATAAAGACCTGACCTGATCGACGAAGCTCCAGAAAACGGCCCGAACTTCCGGGCCGTTTTTTACCTCAGGACAATCCGGCCTTAGCCAGCCCCTGGATAAGATGCTGCAAATCCTCTTCGCGTCCGTAATGAAGGTTCGCGACAAGGTCCTGAACAGTCAAATCCGGCTGTGACACATGGATTTCCTTGACATGTTGGCGGGCTTTGGCCTCGTTGCCCAGCCAACTGTGACACGCCGCAACATAGGCGTGCTGAACCACATCCAATGCCGGCAAGCGCGAAAAGTCCTCGATCGCAGCTTCATATTGCTTTGCGCCGAAATGGGCTTTGCCCAAATGGCTCCAGAACCGGGCCGGATGATGGGGGTTCAGACGCATCGCTTTTTCGATCCACTCGGCGCCTTCCTCGGGCCGACCAGACCAGGTCAGCAACTCTCCCATCTGCACCACGACCAAATCGTAGTTTGGATTCAAAGACAGCGCGCGTTCCTGATGGTAGCGGGCGCGCCCAAGGTCATTTTGCAAAATTTCCACCGCCGCCATCAGTCTGTGTACGTCGGCATCGTTATCGTCCAGTGATGCCGCCTTCTTGGCCGAATCTAGCGCCAGCATCTTCATCGCCTCGCCGTCCTCGGCCCAGCCGTACCCCCAGGCCTGACCGCGAATGCAACCGCGCCAGGCATGGGCATGAGCATATTCCGGGTCCAGTTCGATGGCCCGCTCGATCAGTTTCATCGCTTCGGCATTGTCCTCACGTGTGCTGCGGTGGTGCAGAACCTTTGCGGCCAGAACGCACTCATACGCCGCGAAATTTGAAGGGGTCTTTCGCTTTAACTCTTCCTGTTGCGACGCTTCGATGCGGCCCGGCAGTGTCGCCACAACTGCCGAAGTGACCTCGTCCTGGATGGTAAAGATATCATCCAGGTCACGGTCGTATTTCTCGGCCCAGATATGGGCGTCGTTCTGACTGTCGATCAACTGTACCGTGACGCGCAGGCGATTTCCGGCTTTGCGCACACTGCCTTCGACGATGTATTGCGCGCCCAGAGTCTCGCCGACTTGGCGAAGGTTCACGGCCTGCCCCTTGTAGACGAAACTGGAATTGCGCGAAATCACGAACAACTCGTGCCGACGGCTGAGTTCGGTTAACAGGTCTTCAGTCAAACCGTCGACGAAGAACTCCTGTTCGGGATCGCCGCTCATGTTCTCGAACGGCAGAACCGCAATTGTCGGTTTGACGACTCTGGTTGAGCCGTCCTCTTTGGAATTTTCACCAGCCGCCGCAGCAGGCGCGTCCAGTTCAACGCGGAAGGCATGAACCGGCTGGGAAATATTCTTGAGCGAAATCTCCCCCAGATCCTGAAAGCGAAGATCCAGCCGACTGGTCACCTGGTTGTGCACCGCGCCGGAAATCAACACGTCACCAGGAGAGGCAGACTGTTCCAGGCGCGCGGCCACATTGACCCCACTGCCGAAAATATCCCCGTCTTCAAAGATGATTTCATCCAGATTGATGCCGATCCGAAATTGGATGCGCTGATCCTTAGGCACATCTGCATTTCTGCGAAACATCCGGTTCTGGACTTCGACGGCACAAGCCACGGCATCGCAGGCGCTGGTGAACTCGACCAACATCCCATCGCCGGTTGTCTTGATAACAGTGCCTCGGTTTTTTTCGATCGACGGGTCGATTAATTCGATCCTATGAGTGCGCAAACGGGCCAAGGTGCCTTGTTCATCCGCTTCCATCAGGCGGCTGTAACCCACCATGTCTGCTGCCAGAACTGCTGCGAGTCTGCGATTCATTGCGATCCCCCCAGCGCCAAGTCTAGTGCCGCATGCCCTGACCGAACAAGAATTTTAATCGGTACATGCAGGGCGTGTATCGGCGAGGTGGCGTGCGCCTTCAACATGTCGTCTGGTGTCAGCCGAGACCGGAAAAAAGCGCATCCAGTTTTTGCGTTTCTTCGGCAAACCCGAATGGCGCATTCACAATGAACATCCCGGACCCCACCATCCGATGCCCTTCGCGCGCGGCGGGAAAGCGGACCTCATGACGCACAGATTTCGGCATATTCTGAGCCTTCAAAGCGGCGACCATCCCGAAGTGCCTCTCATCCGTCAGGATCGGGTACCAAAGGGCAATCACGCCCACATTCCACTTGCGGTGCAGCTTGGCGATAATGCCGGGCATGCGGTCGTAATCGGTTTTCACCTCGTAACTGGGGTCAATCAGCATCATGCCCCGGCGCGGAGTCGGAGGCAGCAAAGACTGCGCCAGATCGAACCCATCCTGCTGATAGACCTTCGCCCCAAACGGCGACATCGCCAACGACAGGGCCGCAAATTCCTGTGGGTGCAGTTCCGCGAGGTGCAAACTGTCCTGTTCCCGCAACATAGTCGCAGCAATCATCGGCGATCCCGGATAGGCCGCGTCGCCGTACCGGGCCTGTACCTGCTTCAGGACCTGCTCCATCGGGTGGTCGGGCCCGAACCACCCTTCCCGCTGTGCGCGACCGATCCCTGCCGCTGCCTCTCCTGTCCGAATGGATTCGTCTGCATCCAACCGGTACAACCCGCGCCCGGAATGCGTCTCGATATAGCTGAGCGGCTTGTCTTTGCGTGTCAGATAATCCAGCACCCACGCCAGTAATGCGTGCTTTTGGACATCCGCCAGATTCCCGGCGTGGTAAATGTGTTGATAAGAGAGCATTTTGCCTTCTAAAGTCCCATTCAATAAGGCGGAAAGGCGCTGATTGTCGCGGAATCAGCCCTTTTACCGGGCGTGATGGCACCCTATAAGTCATCCGTCCCGGAACCGTCGAGTCGCGGGCAGTAGAAAACCGACATTACAGGATCAGGGAAAACATGGGGATCTTTGGCAATCTGGGCGGCCTGTTCACAGCGGACATGGCTATCGACCTTGGAACAGCAAACACGCTGGTTTACGTCAAGGGGCGCGGTGTCATCCTGTCTGAACCTTCGGTTGTGGCCTATCACGTCAAGGACGGTGTGAAGAAAGTTCTGGCCGTTGGCGAAGATGCAAAGCTGATGCTGGGTCGGACGCCCGGTTCGATCGAGGCCATCCGTCCGATGCGCGAAGGTGTGATCGCCGATTTTGATACTGCCGAAGAAATGATCAAGCACTTCATCCGCAAGGTGCACAAGCGCTCGACTTTCTCGAAACCCAAGATCATCGTCTGCGTTCCCCATGGCGCAACCCCGGTCGAAAAGCGCGCAATTCGTCAGTCGGTCCTGTCAGCAGGTGCCCGTCGCGCGGGCCTGATTGCCGAACCGATTGCGGCCGCGATCGGGGCCGGCATGCCGATCACCGACCCGACCGGCAACATGGTTGTCGATATTGGCGGGGGCACCACCGAGGTTGCGGTTCTGTCGTTGGGCGACATTGTCTATGCCCGTTCGGTCCGTGTTGGTGGTGACCGGATGGACGAGGCCATCATTTCCTACCTGCGTCGCCAACAGAACCTTCTGGTGGGTGAATCCACGGCTGAGCGCATCAAGACAACCATCGGCACCGCCCGCATGCCCGACGACGGGCGCGGTCAGTCGATGCATATCCGGGGGCGTGACCTGTTGAACGGCGTGCCCAAGGAAATCGAGATCAGCCAGGCCCAGATAGCCGAAGCGTTGTCAGAGCCCGTGCAACAGATCTGCGAGGCGGTTATGACCGCACTTGAGACAACGCCCCCCGATCTGGCTGCTGACATTGTCGACCGTGGTGTGATGCTGACCGGTGGCGGCGCGCTGCTGGGCGATCTGGACCTGGCCCTGCGCGAACAGACAGGCCTGGCGGTATCCATTGCGGACGAAAGCCTGAATTGTGTGGCTTTGGGCACCGGCAAGGCACTGGAATATGAAAAACAGCTGCGCCACGCGATTGACTACGAAAGCTAAGGCGCGCACCCTCGGAAGATAGGGTTATATCGGCGCGAGCAGCACGGGAAGGTAACCTGTGGCAAAAGACCGATCACAGCGCGATGAGTACACGACCCCCCTGCGACGCTTGTTGCTGGGGATCGTTGTGCTGTGCCTGCTTGGTATCTTCCTTTTGTGGCGGATCGACAGCCCGCGCGTAGAACGGTTCCGCGCGCGAATCGTGGATACGGTTGTACCATCAATGGAATGGGCCATGGTCCCGGTGACTGCCGCCGTCAATCTGGTACGTGACTTCCAAAGCTATCAGCGCCTGAGCGAGCAAAACAGGGAACTGCGTAGCGAACTGCGCCTAATGCGCGCCTGGAAAGAGGCTGCTTTGCAGCTCGAACAGGAAAACGCGCGACTGCTGGATTTGAACAATGTCCGCCTTGACCCTCGTCTGACCTACATCACCGGCGTTGTCATGGCCGATAGCGGGTCGCCATTCCGGCAATCCGTTCTGCTGAATGTCGGAGAGCGTGACGGGATCGTAGATGGATGGGCCACGATGGACGGCATTGGCCTGGTGGGCCGGATATCAGGTGTTGGCCCTGACACGGCACGCGTGATCCTTATGACGGACGCGACCAGCGCCATTCCCGCAACCATTCAACCTTCTGGGCAGACCGCTCTGATCAAAGGCGACAACAACCCCGCGCCCGCGGTGGAGTTTCTTGAGAACCGCGAGTTGGTTCGCCCCGGTGACCGGGTGATCACTTCGGGTGATGGCGGCGTGTTTCCTGCGGGCCTGCTGATCGGTCAAATCGCGGCAGACCCAGGGGGGCGCCTGCGGGTCCGACTGTCGGCAGATTTCGAAAGGCTCGAGTTTCTCAGGGTTCTGCGGTTTCACTCGGCTCCGCCCATTCAGGATCCGGGTAGTATCGTAGGCCCCACCCGCCCAGAGGTGGCATTGACCCCGGATGAGGTCAGCGATGGATAGACCGACTTCGCAAATCTGGGCCATGCGCAGCCTTTATGCCTTGCTGGCTTTTGCTGTGCTGTTTCTGCACCTGTTGCCATTGGACGCTCAACCCGATCGTTGGCCTTTTCCCGACGTCCTGATTGCCCTGACTTTTGCCTGGGTGTTGCGGCGGCCCGATTACGTCCCGACTGTTTTGGTCGCGCTTGTCATGCTGATGGCCGACTTTCTGCTGCAACGTCCACCGGGTCTATTGGCAGCGCTGACCGTAGTCGGGTCGACCTATCTGCGGTCAGCGGCTTTGGGTATGAGGGATGCGGGATTTGCCGGGGAGTGGATGTCTGTCGGCATTGTGATCACGGCGGTCATCTTGATGAACAGGTTAGTACTATCGGTGATGTCCGTGCAGCAGGCTGCACTGGGGCCAGTCGTGGTTCAGCTTGTGCTGACGGTCGCTGTCTACCCGTTGGTCGTGTTGCTTAGCCAAAGCGCGTTGGGAGTCCGCCGCATATCCGCTGCTGATGTCAGCGCTGTGGGAAGCCGGGCATGAAACAGCGCAAACCCAAATCCCAGGGCCTTGCCTATAAGCGACTGCCACGCAGAGCGCTGTTGCTGGGTGGTCTACAGGCGGTGTTCATAGGCAGTCTGGCGGCACGAATGCGGTTCATGCAGGTAGAACAGGCCGACGAATATCGCTTATTGGCCGAAGAAAACCGCATCAACATCCGGCTTATCCCACCGACCCGTGGGCGTATCTATGACCGGAACGGTCAGATCATCGGCCAGAACTCACCTTCCTATCGCATCGTCATTGTGCGTGAGGATGCCGATGACGTGGAAAAAGTCATC
The DNA here is from genome assembly GCF_059612645.1 of Ruegeria sp. YKSF131. Taxonomy (NCBI): domain Bacteria; kingdom Pseudomonadati; phylum Pseudomonadota; class Alphaproteobacteria; order Rhodobacterales; family Roseobacteraceae; genus Ruegeria; species Ruegeria sp. YKSF131. The sequence goes on from NZ_JBXWQZ010000007.1 coordinate 36,848, forward strand.
GCCAAACTGTCGGAACTGATCCCTCTGAACGAAGATGAGATCGAGCGCGCCAGGACTGAAATGCGCCGCTCGGCCCCGTTTCTGCCGGTGACGCTGGCGGATCAGGTTACGTGGGAGGATATCTCGAAGGTTGCGGTCAATGCTCCGGCGCTGCCGGGCGTAACGCCCGAGGTCGGCCTGACGCGGCAATACCCACGATACGAGGATTTCGCCCATATCGTCGGCTATGTCGGCCCGGTCAGCGACTATGACCTCAGCAAAATCGAAGACCCTGAGCCGGTATTGCGCATCCCAAGATTCCAGATTGGAAAGGTCGGCCTTGAGGCAAAGCAGGAAATCGAACTGCGCGGCAAAGCCGGTGCAAAGCGGGTCGAGGTCAACGCGACGGGGCGTGTCATGCGCGAGCTTGACCGGCAGGAAGGACAACCCGGGGCAGATCTGCAACTGTCCATCGACGCTGAACTGCAACAATATGCACAGGCGCGACTGGCGGGCGAAAGTGCGGCCGCAGTTGTCATAGACTGCGAAACCGGCGACCTGCGCGCGGTCGCCTCGGCACCCAGTTTTGATCCGAACCTGTTTGTTCGCGGCATTTCGGTCGCCGATTACCGGGCACTGACAGAAGACAAGTATCGTCCGCTGGCGAATAAGTCCGTGCAAGGCACATATCCTCCGGGATCGACCTTCAAGATGGTCACCGCGCTGGCCGCGTTGGAAGCTGGCGTAGTCTCCCCCGGCAACACCGTGTACTGCCCCGGGCACCTGAAGGTCGGCAGTCGTCGCTTCCATTGCTGGAAACGTGGTGGGCACGGGACGGTCGACCTCAACCTCTCGCTGAAACGCAGCTGCGATGTCTATTACTATGACGTGGCTCTGCGGGTTGGCATCGACAAGATCTCTGACATGGCCCGCACTTTGGGACTGGGGGTCAAGCATGATATCCCGATGTCTGCAGTGGCAGATGGGCTGGCCCCCAATCAGGAATGGAAGCAGCGCGCGTATGGTCAGGAGTGGCTTGTGGGCGATACGGCAAACGCGTCCATCGGTCAGGGCTTCATGCTGGCTTCGCCGCTGCAACTGGCTGTGATGACCGCCCGCATCGCCACCGGTCGTGCAGTCACGCCGCGCCTGGTGCGCTCGATCGACGGTGTTGAACAACCCTCGGGCGCCGGAGAACCACTGGGCCTCAATTCCTACAATCTGGAACAGGTCCGCAAGGCCATGTTCTCGGTCTCGAATGACAGGCGGGGCACGGCATATCGAAGCCGCATCATCGCGGATGAGTTCCGGATGGCAGGGAAAACCGGAACCAGCCAGGTTCGAAACATAACCAAGGCCGAACGGGCGGCAGGCGTGATCCGCAACGAGGACCTGCCGTGGGAACGCCGCGACCACGCACTGTTCGTTTGCTTTGCACCGTTTGATAACCCGAAATACGCCGTAGCCGTGGTTGTTGAGCATGGCGGCGGCGGGTCCACGGCCGCAGCCCCGATTGCACGCGACATCATGCTGCAAGCTCTTTATGACGGCACTCCGCCGCTTGAAGCCTACCCCGTCGCCGACCGCGAACACATCAAAGAACAGCAAAAACGGCTGGAGGGTGAAAAACGCCCCAAGGCGCGACCGGATGGAAAGGACCGTGCATGAGCTATCTTGAATATGCCGTCAAATCCACGCCGTCGGGGTTTCGCAAATTCCTGTATATGAACTGGCCGCTGACGTTGCTGTTGATCAGCACCGCCAGCGCGGGCTTTCTGATGTTGTATTCCGTTGCGGGCGGTTCGTGGACGCCCTGGGCCGAGCCGCAGATGGAACGTTTCGGGCTTGGTCTGGCAGTGATGTTCATCATCGCACTGGTTCCGATCTGGTTCTGGCGCAACATGTCGGTGCTGGCCTATCTCGGCTCGGTGGCTTTGCTGGTATTTGTTGAACTGTTCGGCACCATCGGAATGGGTGCGCAGCGCTGGATCGACCTTGGGTTCATGCGCCTGCAACCCTCGGAGGTCATGAAAGTCACGCTGGTCATGTTGCTTGCGGCCTATTACGACTGGCTTCCCTCGCATAAAACATCCCGCCCGCTTTGGGTTCTTATCCCGGTTGTCCTGATCATCCTGCCTACATTGCTGGTTCTGAAACAGCCCGATCTCGGCACATCTATCCTGCTTCTGGCCGCAGGAGGTGGGTTGATGTTTCTGGCAGGGGTTCACTGGGCCTATTTTGCCGCCGTTATTGCTGCTGTCGTGGGTCTGATCGCCACTGTTTTCAACAGCCGTGGGACCGACTGGCAATTGCTGAAGGACTATCAGTTTCGGCGCATCGACACCTTTCTGGACCCGTCCACCGATCCCCTGGGGGCCGGTTACCACATAACCCAATCCAAGATTGCCTTGGGTTCCGGGGGCTGGAACGGGCGTGGGTTCATGCAGGGCACGCAGTCCCGCCTGAACTTCCTGCCCGAAAAGCACACCGATTTCATTTTCACGACGTTGGCCGAAGAGTTCGGATTTGTCGGGGGAACGACCCTGTTGACCCTTTATGCCTTGATTCTGGTTTTCTGCATGGTCACGGCACTGGCAACCAAGGACCGGTTTTCATCTCTGGTCACGCTGGGTATCGCGCTGAACTTCTTCCTGTTTTTTGCCGTCAACATGTCGATGGTGATGGGCATGGCTCCTGTCGTGGGTGTACCATTGCCGATGGTCAGCTATGGTGGCTCGGCCATGCTGGTTCTAATGGCAGCCTTTGGCATCGTCCAAAGCGCCCATATTCACCGCCCCCGTTGATCTGAAAGGTCTCTGATGTCTGTGAACGTCCTGTTTTCCGCGCGCCCTGCCCTATGGCCGGTGTATGAGCCGCTGCTGACACAATATCTTGATGAGGCGGGTCTGGACGTTCAGCTTGGAACCGAGTTCGAACCGGATCAGGTCGACTACGTTGTTTACGCCCCAAACGGAGGGGTACAGGATTTCAGACCTTTCACGCGCCTGAAAGCGGTGCTGAGCCTTTGGGCCGGGGTCGAAAAAATCGTGGGTAACGAAACACTGACCGTTCCGCTGGCGCGGATGGTGGATCACGGTCTGACGCAGGGTATGATCGAGTGGGTGGTTGGCCACGTGCTGCGCTACCATCTGGGGATGGACCGGCACATCATGGTACAGGACGGTGTCTGGACCCCAGACGTCCCACCGCTGGCGCAAGAGCGCAACGTTTGTATTCTGGGGCTTGGTGCATTGGGCGAAGCCGTGGCCCGCGCGCTGACAGCGCTTGAGTTTCGGGTCTCAGGCTGGAGCCGTACAGCCAGGGACATTCCCGGTGTAACATGCCTGCATGGTGCCGAAGGGTTGCGCCAGGCGCTTTCTCACGCAGAAATTGTAGTACTGTTGCTGCCCGATACTACTGCCACTGAAAATGCGCTGAATGCGGAAACGCTGGCCCTGCTGCCCAAAGGTGCGCGGATCATCAACCCGGGACGCGGGCCGCTGATTGATGATGATGCGCTGTTGAATGCCCTGAACTCGGGTCAGGTGGGCCACGCAACGCTGGATGTGTTTCGTGTCGAGCCCTTGCCCGCCGACCACCCCTATTGGGCGCATCCGAATGTCACCGTGACCCCTCACATAGCGTCCGAGACACGCCCTGTCACTGCCGCACAGGTCATTTGCGAAAACATCCGGCGTGGCGAAGCCGGTGAGCCCTTTGTGCACCTGGTCGACCGCACGCTGGGCTACTGACGTCACGCCGCAATCAAACCGCGGCCTTTTAGCAGGGCATCCACGCCCGGCAATCGCCCCCGGAACGCAAGATACAGGTCCTCTGCCTCGCGCGAACCGCCGGTGGACAAGATACTATCTTCCAGCGCTTTGGCCCGTTCGGGATCGAAGGCGCCACCTGCTTCTTCGAAGGCGGCAAAGGCGTCAGCATCCATCACCTCGGACCACATATAACTGTAATAGCCCGAGCTATAGCCATCGCCTGCGAATACATGCGCAAAGTGGGGCGTGGCATGGCGCATTCCAATGGCTTGCGGCATCCCCAACCCGGCTAGAACCTCGGCCTGTTTTGCCATCGGGTCTGCTGGGGCGTCGCCATCGTGGAAGGCCAGATCAACAAGGGCCGAGGCGACATATTCCACCGTCTGGAACCCCTGGTCGAAATTGGCAGCATTCAGCACTTTTTCAAGCATCTCTTGCGGCATCGGCTCGCCCGTTTCGGCATGGGTGGCAAACTCGGCCAGAACTTCGGGCACTTCCAGCCAGTGTTCATAAAGCTGGCTGGGCAGTTCGACAAAATCGCGCGCAACCGAGGTACCCGAGATGCTTTCGTAGGTCACATTGGACAGCATCTGGTGCAAGGCGTGGCCAAATTCGTGGAACAGGGTGCGTGCATCGTCATAAGACAGCAGTGCCGGATCACCCTTGGCGAAGTTGCAGACATTGATGACAATCGGTGCCTGTTCATTCGGGAATCTGGCCTGTGCCCGCATCGCGCTGCACCAGGCACCTGATCGCTTTGACCCCCGTGCAAAGTAGTCACCGATGAACACGGCGACGTGCCGACCGTTGCGTGTAACCTCCCACGCGCGGCAATCAGGGTGATAAAGCGGCACGTTCAAAGGCTTGAATTCCAGCCCGAACAGGCGATTTGCGCAAGCAAACGATGCCTCGATCATTCGGTCAAGTTGTAGGTAGGGTTTCAGTTCCGCCTCATCCAGATCATGTTCCGCCTTACGCCGCTTTTCAGCATAATAGCGCCAGTCCCATGCTTCCAGCGGGCCGTTGACGCCGTCGTCCTGCATCATCCGGGTCAGGATTTCTGCGTCCGCATCGGCGCGGGCCCTGGCAGGTTCCCACACCTGCATCAACAGCTTACGCACCCGGTCCGGCGTGCGCGCCATCTCGGTTTCCAGCTTGTAATCGGCGAAACTGTCATAACCCAACAGCTTGGCGCGTTCCTCACGCAAACCCAGAATCTCAGCCGCGATCTCGCGATTGTCGGTCTCGCCGCCATTCGCCCCGCGGGCAGCCCAGGCGCGATATGCTTTTTCGCGCAGGTCCCGACGAGGTGAAAACTGAAGAAACGGCACGATCAGCGACCGGGACAGAGTAACAACCGGCCCCCCCGCGCCCTTTTCCACACCAGCAGCGCGCGCCGCATTCACAACGAAATCCGGCAGGCCCTGCAGATCTTGTTCGGTCAGGTCCATGAACCAATCCCGCTCATCCGCCAGCAGGTTCTGGGTAAAGGATGTCCCCAACGAGGCGAGGCGCGACTTGATTTCTTGCATACGAGCGTCTTCCTCCCCGTCCAACGCCGCACCTGCACGAACAAAACCTCGATGGGTCAGCATCAGAACGCGTGCCTGTTCCTCGGTCAGGTTCAGGTCATCGCGCCGTGCCCAAAGGTCGGCAACGCGTTCAAACAGCGCCTTGTTCGAGGAAATTCCCGAGAAATGCGCCGAAAGCTTGGGTGAAAACGCGCGCTGCAACTCTTCCCGCTTTGGGTTGCTGTCTGCGCCTGCAACGGTGAAGAAGACCGACAGAACCTTGTCCAGCTGCTCGCCCGCAGCCTCGAGGGCTTCGACTGTGTTGGCGAAAGTAGGGGCCTCTGCATTTGCTGCAATCGCATCGATCTGGGCGTTATGCGCGGTCATCGCCTGATCCAGAGCCGGGGCAAAATCATCATCCGAAATATCGGCGAAAGGGGCTATTTCGAATGGGGTGGTCCAGTTGGACAGGATCGGGTTGGTCATGCGGATCTCCTTTGACCCTATAGCTAGTTCGCCATGGCCGGGTGTTCCAGAACCCCCAGCCCACGTTAAGAAAGGTTAATCGCTTGCGGTACCGCAGATGGGGCAATCAGCACGGCGGGTCAGTGTGATCTTGCGGCTTTCACCATATAGGGCGTCGTAGATCAGCATCTCACCCCGCAGCGCCATGCCAGCGCCCGTGATCACCTTTATCGCCTCAACCGCCATCATCGATCCGACGACGCCCGGCAACGGGCCAATCACACCGGCCTCGGAGCAGGACGGGGCCAGACCGGGGGCCGGGGCTTCGGGAAAGATACACTGATAGCACGGGCTGCCATTGGCTGGGTCAAACACGCTGAGCTGCCCTTCCCACTGCGACAAGGCCCCCGAAATCAGAGGCTTGCCCAGCGCGGCGGCAGTCCGGTTGGCCAGATAGCGGGTCTCAAAATTATCCGTACCGTCAAGGATCAGATCGAAGTCGGCAAAAAGATCTGCCGCGATATCATCGCTCAATCTGCGATGAAAGGGCAGAACCACCACATTCGGGTTCTGCGCCTCCATCGCTTGCTGGGCGGAAAAGACCTTGGGCATATCGATATCTGCATCGCGGTGGATCACCTGCCGCTGAAGGTTCGCATTCTCGACTATGTCGTCGTCAATGACCCCGATTGTACCCACACCTGCGGCCGCCAGGTATTGCAGCGCCGGGGCGCCCAAACCTCCCGCACCGATCACCAGAACACGGGCTTGTTTCAACTTTTTCTGACCCGGCCCGCCCAATTCGCGCAGCACGATGTGGCGGGCATACCGGTTCAGCTCGGTTTCAGTGAAACGGTCAGAGGGCAAGGTAGATTCCGGTTTGGAGGCCTTTACTGCACGGTTGCGAAGGGCCTTCAGCACACGGCCATATAGCAAAACGATGGCCGCGAAACCTGCAAGGATCAGCCACAGTGCCGCGGACCCACCGGTTGCTTCGCGCAGGGGATGCCCATCCGGAAAGATCAGATGAGACAGGATCACCCCGACCAACAACACACTCACCGACACCACACGCGCGGTTTTTGACGCGCCCGCGATATAGCCGACGCCCCATAGCCCAGCTGCCAGAACAAGAACCAGCAGCATCAGCCGCGCCCGGTCGAGCCGAAACCACCAGCCCCGCGATCTGTTTCACCCAATGCCTCAGCCAGTTCGAATGCCGCCTGCACAACAGGGGCAACTACCAGCTGCGCGATACGATCGCCATGAGCAATCTCGAACCGTTCCTGGCCGGAATTCATCACGATCACCCCCAAAGGTCCGCGATAGTCACTGTCAATAGTGCCCGGCGTATTGGGCAGCGTGATCCCGTGTTTCAGTGCAAGGCCCGAGCGGGGTCGAACTTGAACCTCGTATCCCTGCGGGATTTCAATGCGCAGACCGGTCGGCACAAGCGCCCGCTGTCCGGGCTCCAGCATAATCGAAACCCCCTCGGGCAAGTTGGCACGCACGTCCGCGCCAGCAGCACCCGCAGTTTCGTAAGACGGAAGCGCCACGGCGGGGTCTGCCCCGTCTTCGCGGATCACTCGAATTGCAACCATGGTTTTGCCTTTCCTTCAGCCCGCCAACGCGTCTGCGATCCTGCTTGCCAACCGCCGCGCAACCTCGGCCTTGCCCATACGCGGCCATTCTTCGGCTCCGCTGTCCGAGATCAGGATAACTGCATTCTCGGACCCGCCCATGATCCCGGTGGCAGGGCTGACATCGTTGGCAACAATCCAGTCACAGCCTTTGCGCAGTCGCTTGGCGGTGGCATGTTCGATCACGTCATCGGTCTCGGCTGCAAAGCCGACAACCAAAGGTGGGCGCCCATTTTCCATCCGCGAGACGCGTCTGAGAATGTCGGGGTTCTCGGCAAATTCCAGAACCGGCAGACCGTCGCGGCTTTTCTTCAGTTTCTTGTCCGACGCACTGGCCACACGCCAATCTGCCACCGCCGCCGCAAACACGCCCGCGTCGACGGGCAGCGCCGCATCAACCGCGTCCGACATCTGTTGCGCGGTCTCGACCGGCACGACCTGCACACCCGCCGGTGGCGGTACGTCAGCAGGGCCCGTGACAAAGATCACCTCGGCCCCCAAATCCGCAAGCGCCTGTGCCACGGCCGATCCCTGCGCCCCGGAAGAGCGGTTCGCGATATACCGAACCGGATCAATCGGCTCATGCGTCGGGCCCGATGTTACCAGCACGCGCTTTCCTACCAAGGGTCCTGCCGCAAGCTGCGCCTCAACCGCCGCGACGATTTCCAGCGGTTCTGACATGCGTCCGGGGCCATATTCACCGCAGGCCATATCACCTTCATTTGGGCCAACAAAGCGCACGCCATCCGCTTGAAGCTGCTTCAGGTTGCGTCGCGTCGCCGGGTGTTCCCACATGCGTACATTCATCGCGGGCGCACACAGAACAGGCGTGTCCGTCGCCATCAGAAGGGTCGATGCCAGATCATTTGCCAACCCCCCGGCCATCTTGCCCATCAGGTCCGCGGTTGCTGGGGCCACAACAATCAGATCGGCAGAGCGTGACAGCTGGATATGGCCCATCTCGGCCTCGGCGGTCAGATTGAACAGATCGCCATAGACCTTTTCTGAGGCAAGAGCAGACACGGACAGAGGTGTTACAAATTCCTCTGCCGCACGCGTCAGCACAGGCGTCACGGCCGCGCCACGCTCACGCAGCTTGCGGATCAGATCCAGCGATTTGTAGGCCGCTATGCCGCCGCCAATGATCAGCAGAATGCGTTTGGATGACAGCATGTTCAGCCCTTCCTGTCCCGGTCGGCCCCGACATTAGGCAAGGCCAGCAGGTTGTTCCAGCGATTAATTCTGAACCTGAAACGCCACACAGGGGTCTTCACGCTCTACTGTGGGGCTATCGATTACGAGATCAAAGTCGCCATCGATAATATCGTCCTCAGACTGTCCGACCGAGACCACCTTCCATCCGGGTTGTAGCCGTTCAAGATATGTCGGGATACCTCGGTCTTTGCGCGCATGTCCGTTCCCAGTGATCACGGCAACCGGGCCACCCGTTTCTTCCATCGCGCGCATCACGGCGCGAGCCAGCACAGCATCGCGCAGTCGCTGGATCGCAACCATCTGGGGTAACATCTCTGGCGGGAGAGCATCGCAATGCGCGGCCAGTTGATCCGCCTCGCGCGCCTCCTGCTCCTCAGGCGTCAGCGGTACAGTCAAACCATAACGCGCCGCATCTGCACCCAACGCGGTGGCTGCTCCGCGTTCCATCGCGGCCCGCGCGGCAGCACGCGGCACCATGGCCCCGTAAACCGGCGCGCCTGAGGCCTTGAACACCGGATAATACAGCCTAAGAGGTGGCCAACCGCTTTCTGCCCATTGCAGAATGCGGCTCAACTCTTCAGGGTTGGACACCGCTTTTTGCGCCAGCCGTTGCGCGCCTTCTTCGGTAACCATCTCCCAGACAACAGCCGAGGGTGAGATTTTCATAATCGCTTCAGCTTGAATAAGGTGGTGGCGGGGATTGTCGTGAACCTCTCCCAGAATGACCACATCCGCATCCCGCATCGCGAGAGCCACATCATCAGAAATAAGATTTTCCGCCAGTCCAGGTCGCGCTGCTGTAACCGTAAGGCCCAGAACACAGGCAAGAATCGCAAGCTGTTTCATGCGATGAAGTGTTGCACCTCGCTCGACTGGGCTTCAAGGTTCTTGCGCATTTTTGCGAACGCCGCAGCCTCAAGCTGTCGCACGCGTTCCTTGGACAGACCCAACTCGACGCCGAGACTTTCCAGTGTCCGCGCAGGCTCGCGCAGTTTGCGTTCGCGCACAATGAACCGCTCGCGGTCATTCAGTGCGTTCATCGCGATCAGCAACCACTGGCGCAATTGTTTGGTATCGTGGGTGTGTTCAACTGCTTCGGCGGCCTGTTCACGTTCATCTTCCAGCGCATCGATCCATTCACGCCCGTCTTCGTCGGCGGATTGCACCGCGTTCAGAGAAAAATCTGACCCTGACAGCCGACCTTCCATCAGTTCAACGTCGCGCAGAGGAACCCCGATTTCCGTGGCAATCATCTGATGCAGCTGGTGGCGATCCAATTCAAGACCTTCGGTCGCGGCCTCGCGTTCAAGGCGGGCCTGAACCCGACGCATGTTGAAAAACAGCGATTTCTGCGCCGAGGTGGACCCCGTTCGCACCATGGACCAGTTCCGCATCACATAGTCCTGAATGCTCGCCTTGATCCACCACACCGCATAAGTCGAAAACCGCACGCCGCGATCAGGGTCGAACTTGTCTGCGGCCTTCATCAATCCCAGACCGGCCTCTTGGATAAGGTCATTCATCGGCGCGCCATAGCGTTTGAACTTGGCCGCCATCGAAATTGCCAGCCGCATATACGCTGTGATCAGGCGGTGCAGTGCCTGTTCGTCACGCTGGTCACGCCATGCATAGGCCAGCTTCAGTTCCGTTTCCGCATCCAGCAACTCGGCCTTCATCGCTTGCCGGGACATCGAAAAATCTGTCGCGTTGTCCAGTGCCATAAACCTCTCCCCTGTTTTGCAGGCGTTGGCCGGGCTTGCCATGCCGACCTATGACCGATACGCAAAACAGCACCAATTGGATCATCTTTAGGTAAGTACTGTGACGTCAGATTTAACCTTAATTCTGGGTGGAGCTGCTTCGGGCAAGTCGGCATTTGCCGAGAACCTCGTTGTTTCTACTGGGAAAAATAGAGTTTACCTAGCGACATCACAAGTGTTTGATGACGAGATGCGGCAGAAGGTTGATCGCCATCTGGTACAGCGGGGCGGCGGTTGGACCACGATTGAAGAGCCTCTTGACCTGGGACCGGTGCTGTCCAGCCTATCCTCGGATCAGGTGTGTCTGGTAGATTGCGCCACCATATGGCTCAGCAATCATTTGCTGGCCGAAACCGATCTGGGGGCAGTCCAAACTGACCTGCTAAAGGCCCTGCGCGCATGTACAGCGCAGGTAGTGATCGTGTCGAACGAGGTCGGGCACGGTATTGTTCCCGATAACCCGCTTGCCCGTCGCTTTCGCGAAGCGCAGGGTCGGCTGAACATCGCACTTGCGGCACAAGCTGATCTGGTGGTGCAAGTGGCTGCCGGGTTGCCGTTGGTCCTGAAAGGGCAGCTGCCGTGACGCGACTGCATCTTGTTCGCCATGGGCCTACGCATGCGAAGACGATGGTTGGCTGGTCCGATCTGCCTGCTGATCTAAGCGATACAGCAGCGCTGAAGCGCCTGCACGATCATTTGCCACCCGATGCACTTGTGATTTCGTCCGACCTGTCGCGTGCAATTGACACTGCTTCGGCCATTCAGGGCCAGCGTCACCGTCTGCCACATCACCCGAACCTGCGGGAAATCCATTTCGGTCAGTGGGAGCTTCGCGGGTTTGCCGATATTGAAGCCGAAGACCCCGAGCTGGCTCTTGCCTACTGGGACAACCCCGGTGATGTCCGCCCACCGCAAGGTGAAAGCTGGAATGAGGTCCGCGACCGGGTCGATTCCGCGATCGACGCGCTTATGTCCGCGCATACGGGCCGCGATCTGGTGATCGTCGCGCATTTCGGCGTAATCCTAACGCAAGTACAACGCGCCCTTGGTCTGGACGGGCAGCGGACCTTTGCGCATCGGATCGACAACCTTTCCGTTACGGATATTGCTGTCAACGGCGGGGTGTGGACTGTCGGATCGATCAATCACCTTCCGTGAACAGGTCCAACACAAATCACTGATTTACCGGTCCGCAAAGCTGAGGCATCGTCCGCGCATGACATATGACCTTTATATCGGCGATCGCCTCTTCTCCAGCTGGTCAATGCGCGGCTGGTTGATGCTTGAGAAATTCAACCTGCCCTATCGCAGCCACATGATCGGCCTCTATTCCGGCACCATGGCGCAAGACATGGAACCGCTGGCCCCTGCCCGCCTTGTCCCTGCCCTGCGCATGCCGGATGGAACGGTTGTGGGGGAAAGCCTGGCGATGGCCGAAACCCTGGCCGAACGCCACCCCGATGCCGGGTTGTGGCCTTCGGATGCCGCAGCCCGGGCAACAGCCCGCTGGCTATGCGCCGAAATGGTAGCCGGTTTCAGCGCCCTGCGTGGAGAATGCGCCATGCAGCTGCGCAACGTGTGGCAAGGCTTTACGCCGTCTGAGGCGACTTTGTCAGACCTGGAGAGGATTGAAACACTCTGGGCACATGCGCGGAGCGTGTCAGGGGCAGACCAAGGCCCGTTATTTGGTGCCTATTCACTGGCAGACGTCTTCTACACACCCGTTGCTGCGCGGATTATAGGATATGGGCTGCCGGTGTCAGAGGCGAACCGGGCTTATTGCATGGAATTGCTCTCTGATCCCATAGTCAGACAGTGGCGCGCCATGGGATTGACCGTTGTGTACGACACCTTCCCATACGCGCAGGGTTTACCGTCCAGCCCCTGGCCGGTCGGGGGTGTATCTGCTGCGAAGCCGGTTTCAGGTGGTCCGTCAATCAACGCCGCCTGCCCGTATTCCGGCAAGCCTGTCACCGATTTCCTGGAGCTAGACGGACAATGTTGGGGGTTCTGCAACCCATTCTGCCGGAACAAAACCGTGGCCGATCCCGAAGCATGGCCCAAATTCGCGGCCATGCGCGCAGCCGTTAACGACTCTTAAACCAGAACCGTGGCAGCAACGTCCTGTTAACCAAAACAGGACTGCCATGGTCGCCCGCGCCCACACCGTTGCTTTTCAAGGCGTTGATGCCCGCCCGGTCGAGGTGCAATGCGCAGTCTCACCCGGACTGCCAGCCTTTTCCATCGTGGGCCTGCCCGACAAAGCCGTGTCCGAGGCGCGTGACCGCGTCCGCAGCGCGCTGAACGCGATGGCCATTGCGCTGCCGTCCAAGCGGATCACCATCAACCTGTCCCCCGCCGACCTTCCTAAAGAAGGCAGCCATTTCGACCTGCCCATCGCGGTCGCGCTTTTGTCCGCGCTCGACATCATCCCTGCCGATGCCGCGGAAAGCACCGTTGCATTGGGGGAGTTGTCACTCGACGGTTCTCTGGTGCCCGTTGTTGGTGCTTTGCCCGCCGCGATGACGGCCGCGTCAGAAGACCGCACATTGCTTTGTCCGCGCGCCTCCAGCGCCGAGGCGGCCTGGGTCGATGCCACTCAGGTGATCGGTGCCGGATCGCTTGGAGAGGTCGTGCGCCATTTCTCAGGCCAATCCCCTTTGCCAGCGGCACAACCCGGCGAAGTGAACCTGACACCGTCCAACCGCGACCTGCGCGATGTGAAAGGGCAGGAGCGCGCCAAACGCGCCCTGGAAATCGCCGCCGCCGGACGTCACCATCTGATCATGATCGGCACGCCGGGATCGGGCAAATCCATGCTGGCGGCGCGGCTTCCCGGAATTCTACCGCCGCTTACAGCCGTGGAAGCCCTGGAAACGTCGATGATCCAATCGCTATGCGGGTTGCTGGATGAAGGCGGAATAAACCGCACACGCCCGTTCCGCGAACCGCACCACACGGCCTCGATGGCGGCCATAGTTGGTGGTGGGAAAGGGGCCAAACCGGGCGAAATCTCATTGGCCCACAATGGTGTGTTGTTCATGGATGAATTCCCTGAGTTTCCACGGCCGGTTCTGGAAACCCTGCGCCAACCCATTGAAACCGGCGAAGTCATGGTGGCGCGCGCGAACGCCCATGTGAAGTACCCTTGTCGTTTCATGCTGGTGGCCGCCGCCAACCCTTGCAAATGCGGCTATCTGACCGACCCGTCCCGTGCCTGTTCGCGGGCACCGGGATGTGGCGAAGATTACCTGAACCGAATCTCGGGCCCTTTGATGGACAGATTCGATCTGCGGATCGAAGTTCCGCCCGTGGGCTTTATTGACCTTGATCTGCCCCCTTCGGGCGACAGTTCGTCGACGGTTGCAGCACGTGTCGAAAGGGCGCGTGCCATACAGGCAGACCGGTTCCGTGACACGCCGGAGTTACGACAAAACGCTGACGCAGAAGGCAAAATACTGGAAGAGATCGCCACGCCCGATGCCGAAGGAAAAGAACTGCTGTTGAAAGCTGCGGATCGGTTCGGCCTGTCAGCCCGGGCCTTCCATAGAATCCTGAGGGTGGCGCGCACCATCGCCGATCTGGACGGCGCGACCGATATCCGCCGCCCACACGTGGCCGAGGCACTGAGTTTTCGCATCTCTGCCCGGGTTATGGCCTAAAGCCTGGCCTCGATGGCCTGCCAGATCTTTTCCGCAATATTTACGCCATCAAACCGTTCCAGCTCTTGAATGCCAGTCGGTGAAGTCACGTTAATCTCGGTCAGATAGTCGCCAATAACGTCAATTCCGACAAAGACCTGACCCTTTTCCTTCAGCAGAGGCCCAATCGCCGCGCAGATCTCAAGATCGCGTTCGGACAAGCCGATCTTTTCCGGACGTCCGCCAACATGCATGTTCGACCGCGTTTCGCCTTCGGCTGGTACACGGTTAATCGCGCCGACCGCTTCGCCATCCACCAGGATCACCCGTTTGTCGCCATTGCTGACATCCGGCAGGAATTTCTGCACGATCAAAGGTTCGCGCGAGAATCCGGTGAACAGCTCATGCAAGGAAGTCAGGTTGCGGTCATTGGCATCAAGCCGGAACACACCCGCGCCGCCGTTCCCGTAAAGCGGTTTGAGGATGATATCGCCGTGCTTTTCCTTGAACGCCTTGATCGTCTGCAAGTCGCGCGCAATCGTTGTTGGCGGGGTCAGTTCGGGGAAATCCAGCACCAGCAGCTTTTCCGGGTAATTGCGCACCCAGAACGGATCGTTGACGACAAGCGTCTGCCCCTTGAGACGATCCAGCAAATGCGTGGACGTGATGTAATGCATGTCAAAAGGCGGGTCCTGACGCAGCCAGACGACATCGAAATCGGCCAGATCCACCTCACGTTCGGGGCCCAGAACCGCAGGATCTCCGGCAATCCTTTGCACGGTCATGTCGTGACCTCGCGCGGTGATGCGACCTTGCTGATAGGCCAAGTGATCCGGACCGTAGAAAAACAATGAATGCCCGCGCGCCTGTGCCTCTTCCGCCAGACGGAATGAGCTGTCGGCGTTGATATCCACGGCCCCGATCGGGTCCATTTGAAAGGCGATTTTCATGGCATGTCCCTCAGTTTCCCGCCAGATACATGGACCAGCACGCCTGTGGGTTCAATGGGGCTTAGCCAAAACCAAAGGCGTTTTCGATGATGTGAACAGCGCCAGAGCCATCCACAAGTGCCGCGTCAAAGCGTACGTTTGTCAGCTGCCCGGTCGGCTCGTTTTCCAAGAACTGAGCGGCAGAGGCATAGATTCGTTCGATCTGCCTGCGGCTGATCCGGGCAGCGGCCTTTTCAAAGCTGGTGCTTTTCTTAACTTCGATGAACACAAGCCCGTCGCCGTCGCGTGCAATCAGGTCGATCTCTCCGCCAGCGCCCCGCCAGCGGCGATGCGCTATGGCAAAACCCCGACGTTCGTAATCTGCGGCGACCTGTGACTCTGCGGCCTGTCCAGCGTGGTATGAGATCGAACCCTGTCGTTCACGCCGCCCCATGTCATCCCTTGCCCAATTTCAGAGCTTTCTGGTAAATCGGTCGGCGCGGCAGGTCGTACATTTCCGATACAAGACCCGCTGCATCCCGAACCGAGTGATTTTCCAAAGCTCGTTTCAAAGCTTCTTCTAGGTCGGATTCGTTAACACTTTGCGAATGACTGCGGTCCACCAACAGGACGATTTCGCCTTTGACGGTCTTGTCCCGATACTCCGCTGCCAGTTCGGACAGGCTGCCGCGGCGGACCTCTTCAAACTTTTTCGTTAGCTCTCGACAAAGCGCAGCCTGCCGTTCAGGTCCCAGGCATTCAGCCAGGTCCGACAGACAGGCGGCAACGCGTTTCGGAGATTCGTAGAACACCAATGTGCCGGGGATGTCCTTCAACGCCTCGATGCGGGTGCGGCGCGCTTTGGTTGCGTTAGGAAGGAAGCCTGCAAAAAAGAAGGCGTCGGTGGGAAGCCCCGCCAACGTCAGGGCCGTTACAACGGCAGACGCGCCGGGGGCACAGGTCACGGTATACCCGGCTTCTGCGGCCTGCTTGCCCAGATCATAGCCCGGATCGGCAATCAGCGGCATTCCCGCTTCGGACGCGTAGGCCACCGATTGCCCCTGCGCCAGCGCCTCCATAATCTTGCCGCGCGCGCCTGCGCCGCTGTGGTCGTGATAGGCCTGGATACGCCGGCCTTCCAGCGGGATGCCATGTATTTCCATCAAGCGACGTAAACTGCGGGTGTCTTCTGCCGCAATTACATCGGCTGAGGCCAAAACATCCAAGGCTCTGAGCGTAATGTCGCGTGCTGTTCCAATCGGAGTGGCAACAAAATACAGGCCCGCAGCCAACTTGATCTTTTGGAAATTCAAAGCTGGACCCTCACAGCGTGACGTTTATTATCGCGGCTCAACAGAACAGAAGCATTCGCAGCCGTCGGATCAGGGAGTTTTCATTTAGATGTTTACCGTTTGCAAGCCCGTAAGCAAGCTGGCGAAAGTCGCCGCTGCCCTGACGACCGCAGCGTTTCTTGCTGCCTGTGAACCGGGTGGTCTTGGCGGAGGCCCCTCGATCAATACCTCAAAGCCGGTTCCTGTCGCCTTGCTGGTTCCCAGAGGATCTGCGCAATCTGGTGATGCGGCGCTGGCGCAAAGCCTTGAGAATGCCGCGCGGCTTGCGATGTCGGATTTGCCGAATGTCCAGATCGACTTACGCGTTTATGACACAGCCGGAAACCCGAACACGGCGACAGCCGTTGCACAGCAGGCTGTTGCGGACGGGGCAAAAATCATCATTGGTCCGGTATATGCTCAGGCAGCAAATGCTGCCGGGTTGGCGGTGCTGAGCAAGAACGTCAACGTTCTTTCGTTTTCAAACAACGCCAGCATTGCAGGCGGCAACGTCTTTGTATTGGGCCCGACCTTTGACAATACGGCCAACCGGCTGGTGAATTATGCGGGCAGTCAGGGCAAGGTCAACACGGTGGTCGTGCACAGCAACGACGCCGCAGGACAACTGGGCCAGTCCGCAATCGCCAATGCCATAGCGAACAGCCGGGTCAACAATGCAGGGACCGTCGCATACGACCGGTCGCAACAGGGCGTCATCAATGCGGTTCCCACGATCAAGGCCACTGTTGATTCGACAGGCGCGGATTCGATCTTCCTGACGGCGACCACGGCGGGGGCATTGCCGCTGTTCTCGCAATTGCTGCCAGAGGCCGGTGTTTCTCCGGCAACCACGCAATACATTGGCCTGACACGTTGGGATATCCCTCCTCAAACTCTGGAGCTTCCGGGGGTTCAAGGGGGGTGGTTTGCATTACCTGACCCGTCCAAGGCACAAGCCTACCGTCAGCGTTACAACGCAACTTACGGCGAAGCACCGCACCCAATCAGCGGTCTGGCCTATGACGGTATCGCCGCAATTGGTGCCTTGGTCAGCCAGGGCAAATCAGACGCCCTGACCGCTTCGGCCCTGACACAGAACGCCGGTTTCCAGGGCGTTGGCGGCATCTTCCGCCTGCGCCCGGACGGCACCAACGAACGCGGTCTGGCAGTTGCCACGATCCAGAACAAACAGGTGGTTGTGATTGACCCTGCCCCACAAAGCTTCTCTGGCGCCGGTTTCTGATCTGACTGGCGCGATCAACGTGCCCGAAAGCGCGTTGATCTGCCCTGCCGGGGACATCTTCGACAGCACTGCCGTCAATGATGCACTGGCTCAGGCCTTTGAGGCCTGCCCGGACAACACCAAAATGCGGTCCGAGACGGTGCGCATTCTGCGCGAGGCTCAAAAGTCTGGCCGCGCGGTCATTGCAGAGGCATTTGGCGAACGTCCTTTCGACGCGCGGGCACTCACGCGCTCATACACTTACCTGACGGATCAACTGGTTGGGACGGCGATGCTGGTCTCAAGCACAGGCCTGCATCCGCTTGCAACGCCCACCCAAGGTGAAAAGATCGCCGTTCTGGCTGTTGGCGGTTATGGGCGCGGGGAAATGGCGCCGTTTTCCGACGTCGATCTGCTGTTTCTCACCCCCTACAAGATCACCGCATGGGCCGAGAGCGTTATCGAGTCGATGCTTTATATCCTTTGGGATTTGCGGCTGAAGGTCGGGCATTCCTCACGCACGATCAAGGATTGTCTGCGGCTAGGCGCCGAGGATTTCACGATCCGCACAGCGATGTTGGAGCAACGCTATCTGGCCGGTGACAAGGCGCTGGCGGACGGGTTGGACCGAAGGCTGAAAGACGAACTGTTCAAGGGAACTGAACGCGAGTTCATCGAAGCAAAGTTGCACGAACGTGATGAACGCCACCACAAACAAGGCGAGCGTTACATGGTCGAACCCAACGTGAAGGAAGGCAAAGGCGGCCTACGCGATTTGCAATCCCTCTACTGGATCGCGAAATATGTCTATGGCGTTCAGGACGTGGCCGAACTGGTGCCTTTGGGCTTGTTCACACCCGAAGAGTTCAAGACCTTTGTTCAGGCCGAAGAATTCCTTTGGGCTGTGCGTTCGCACCTGCATCTTGTCACCGGTCGTGCGACCGAGCAGCTTACCTTTGACATGCAGGTCGAGGTTGCCGCGCGCATGGGGTACGAGGACCGCGCCGGGCGTCGTGCGGTCGAAGTGTTCATGCAGCGGTATTTCCGCGAAGCCACCCGCGTGGGTGAGTTGACGCGCATCTTCCTGACCAAACTCGAATCGCTGCACATGAAAGGTGCGCCGTTGCTGGAACGCATTTTCCGCAGGCGTCGACGGGTCAAGGCAGGGTACAAGGTGGTTCACGGCCGTCTGGATCTGGTGGAACCTGAAAAATTTCTATCCGACAAAGTGAACCTGCTGCGCCTGTTCGAAGAAGGTTTGCGGACAGGTATGCTGATCCATCCCGATGCCATGCGGCTGGTGAGCGCGAACCTGCATCTGATCGATGACGAGATGCGCGGCGACAAGGAAGCCCAGCGCATTTTCCTGGATCTGATGTTGAAACACGGCAACCCGGAACGTGCATTGCGACGTATGAACGAACTGGGCGTGCTGTCCGCTTTCCTACCCGAGTTCGAGCACATCGTGGCGATGATGCAGTTCAATATGTATCACAGCTATACGGTGGACGAGCATACGATCCAATGCATCGTCAATCTTGCCCAGATCGAACGCGGAGAGCTGGTCGAATCCCTGCCTCTGGCGTCATCGATTCTGAAAGGCGGGGTGAACCGAAAGGTGCTGTACGTCGCGCTTCTTCTGCATGACATTGCGAAAGGTCGCCCCGAAGATCACTCGATCCTTGGGGCACAGATCGCGCGCAAGGTGGCGCCTCGGCTCGGCCTGAACAAATCGGATTCCGAAACCGTTGAATGGCTGGTGCGTTATCACTTGCTGATGTCCGACATGGCGCAAAAACGCGATATCTCCGACCCTCGGACGGTGCGCGATTTTGCCAAAGCCGTTCAGACAACCAAACGGCTGGATTTGCTGACGGTTCTGACGGTTTGTGACATTCGCGGTGTTGGCCCGACCACCTGGAACAACTGGAAGGCCACCTTGCTGCGCGCCCTGCATGCTGAAACAAAGCGTGCACTGGAAACCGGTATGGAAGATCTGAACCGGGCGAACCGGGGGGCCGAGGCCAAAACAGCGCTACGCCGCGCCTTGGACAACTGGTCCAAGGCTGACCTCAAGGTCGAGACCGGGCGCCACTACGCCCCGTATTGGCAGGGCCTGAACCTTGCGACGCATATCGAGTTTGCCGAGATGCTGTACGCGCTGGAACAAAGCGGCGATCCCGGCGCGATGGAAATTCGCCTGCAACCTGATGAAGACCGTGATGCGACGCGGGCCTGTTTCGCCATGGGAGATCACCCCGGTATTTTTGCCCGCATCGCCGGGGCACTGGCTCTGGTCGGCGCGAATGTCGTGGATGCACGTAGCTATACCACCAAAGACGGCTACGTGACGGACGCGTTCTGGATTCAGGACGCCGAAGGGCACCCGTTCGAGGCATCGCGCCTTCCACGCCTGACGCAGATGATTCACAAGACCCTGCGCGGCGAAGTCGTCGCCAAGGAAGCACTGAAGTCGCGTGACAAGATCAAGAAACGCGAACGCGCTTTCAACGTGCCAACTCATATCACGTTCGACAATGAGGGCTCTGAAATCTACACAATCATCGAGGTGGACACACGCGACCGCCCAGGCCTGCTGTTTGATCTGACCCGGACCCTGGCCGCGGCGAACGTGTATATCGCCAATGCCGTGATCGCGACCTATGGCGAACAGGTGGTCGATACGTTCTACGTCAAGGATATGTTTGGCTTGAAGTATTACTCGGAAAGCAAGCAGCGCGGGCTTGAGGCCAAGCTGCGCACGGCAATCACCGAAGGCGCCGAGCGTGCGGCCTCATGAAGCAAATACGGTTGTTCTCTGGCCTGTTCACGGTCGGCTTCTGGACGCTCGCCAGCCGAATTCTGGGGTTTCTACGGGAAATACTGCTGACGGCCTATATCGGACCGGGCCCAGTGATGGATGCCTTTGTTGCTGCCTTTCGCCTGCCCAACATGTTCCGCCGCTTTTTCGCCGAGGGGGCATTTAACGCGGCCTTTGTGCCGATGTTCTCCAAACGACTGGAAGCCGACGAAGACCCTCAGGGTTTTGCGCAGGACGCGTTCAATCTTCTGGCCGTGGCTGTTCTGGCGCTGGTCGGGCTGGCCATGGTTTTCATGCCCGGTCTGGTGTGGCTGACCGCCGAAGGGTTTTACGGCGATGAACGGTTCGATCTGGCGGTGGATTATGGATATGTTGTGTTTCCATACATCCTGTTCATGTCTCTGGCTGCCTTGTTTTCTGGTGTTCTGAATGCAACCGGGCGGTTTGCGGCAGCGGCAGCTGCACCTGTTCTGCTGAACATTTTCGCCTGCACCGCCCTGATCGCCGGAGCCATGTCCGGCGGCGAAGTGATCCGGTGGTTGATCCCGGTCATTCCGGTGGCCGGTGTCGCGCAACTGGCGCTGGTCTGGGTTGCTACCGAACGCGCCGACATCCGCATCCGCCCCAGCATGCCGCGCCTGACGCCTGAAATGCGACGGATGGTACGTATCGCAGTCCCGGCCGCGCTGGCGATGGGGGTCACGCAGGTCAATTTGGTTGTCGGGCAATTGGTTGCATCGAAAACCGCAAATGCCGTCAGCTGGCTTTTTGCCGCAGACAGGCTCTACCAGTTGCCTTTGGGTGTTGTAGGCATTGCTGTCGGCATAGTCTTGTTGCCGGACCTGTCCCGCCGTTTGCGTGCGAATGACAAAGAAGGCGCACGCAATGCCTTTTCCCGGGCCGGTGAGTTCACACTGCTGCTGACGCTGCCTTCGACTGTCGCCCTCGTGGTTATGCCAACCCCCCTCGTGTCGGTGCTGTTCGAACGTGGTCAGTTCGGCCCCGAGGATACGGCCGCCACGGCCCTTGCGGTTGCCATCTACGGGGTCGGGCTTCCGGCTTTCATGTTGCAAAAATTGCTGCAACCGCTGTTTTTTGCGCGCGAGGATACACGTTCCCCGTTTCACTACGCGGTTGTTGCGATGATCGTGAACGCAGCTCTGGCGTTTGGTCTGTTTCCACTGGTGGGCTGGATCGCACCGGCAATTGCTGCATCGACTGCCGGGTGGGCGATGGTTGTGCTACTGGCCTTGGGCTCACGACGTATGGGTGAAGAGGCACGCTTCGATGACCGGTTCAAAAAGTGCGCGAGCAGGATTGTGGCCGCTTCGCTTGGGATGGGCGCGATCTTATACGCCGCGCTCTACCTGTTCGGGTGGGCGTTGGAAGTTCCCGGCTGGCGTTATCTGGCACTGCTGATCCTGATCATGGTCGCTGCCGTCTCATATTTCCTTCTGGGTCATATCTTCGGCGCCTTCAAACTGTCGGAGTTCAAACACACTCTGCGCCGGTCCTGATCAATCCCGGCGAATGCGTCCGACGATCCGGGACCACGCGCCCGGTGCAACAAGAAAAGACAAGCCAAAACCGGTGGCAAACCCACCCAGATCGGCAACCCATTCCCAGTTGCCACCAAAGATCAGGCCGAAAAGAAACTGTATGCCCATAAGGACTGCAATCAATTGAAATGCCCGTGCTTGGTTTGCACCTACAAGTGACAGTTTGCGCCACAACAGCCACGTGAATGCGCCGATCAGGCCATACACCGGCGGGAACCCTCCAATCAGCGGATAGCGTGGGTCCAGTAACACAGCGTAGGCAAGCGCGCCGCCAATGCCTGATACGATAAAAATCAGCAGCATCGAGAAACCGCCGAACACTTCGCCAACCATTTTGCCCATCGCCAGCACGAAAACACAGACGAAAATCGCCTGCGTGAAATTTGCGGACACGAAGGGGTAGGTCACGAAGCGGATGACATGTTCGAATGGCCAGCGCCCGTTCAGTACCATCCAGTCGAAAATATCCGCCGAGAACGCATAATGCTGGATCGCATCCAGCCGCCAGCCCACCGCTGCTGGTCCTCCAACCAGCCCGCGTGATCCCAGCGTGAAGGCAATTTCTATCCCGATGATGAACAGAACCAGCGCCACCACGGCAGGTGGCAGGGGGTTCACAGGCGGTGTGTAATGTTCACTGCTCATTGGGCTGGCCTTTCGCGGCTGTTGACGTCCCTTTGCCTCATGGGTAAGCGACGGGGGCTGATTTTTCCAGACAGGAGTTCCCTTTGATGACTGAGTCCCAATTCACGCCGCGCGTGTTTTCTGGTGCGCAGCCTTCGGGCAATCTACACCTCGGCAACTATCTCGGGGCGCTTCGGAACTGGGTGAGAATGCAGAGCGAGGAGTTTGAGACTATCTATTGCATGGTCGATCTGCACGCGATCACCGTCTGGCAAGACCCAACCGAGTTGCAGCATGCAACGCGGGAGCTTTGTGCCGGTTACATCGCTTCCGGTCTAAACCCGGAAAAATCAATCTTGTTCAACCAAAGTCAGGTGCCGGAACACGCGCAACTGGCCTGGATATTCAACTGTGTCGCGCGCATGGGATGGATGCAGCGCATGACCCAGTGGAAGGACAAGGCTGGCAAAAACCAGCAGAACGCTTCGCTTGGCCTGTTTGCCTACCCTGCTCTGATGGCAGCCGATATTCTGATCTATCACGCAACCCATGTGCCAGTTGGCGAAGACCAGAAACAGCATCTGGAGTTGACCCGCGACATCGCCATAAAATTCAACAACGATTTTGGCGTCGATTTCTTTCCCATCACCGAACCGGTGATCGAAGGGTCAGCGACAAGGGTCATGAGCTTGCGGGATGGGTCCAAGAAGATGTCAAAGTCCGATCCCTCGGACATGAGTCGGATCAACCTGACCGACGATGCAGATGCCATCGCAAAGAAAATCCGCAAGGCCAAGACCGACCCTGACGCTTTGCCGTCGGATGTCGAAGGTCTGGAGGGCCGCCCCGAAGCGCGTAATCTGGTCAATATCTACGCAGCACTCAGCGAACAAAGCATCGAGCAGGTTCTGGCCGAAGTTGGCGGCAAGCAGTTCGGTGATTTCAAACCGATGCTGGCTGATCTGGCGGTCGCCAAGCTGGCCCCAATCTCGACTGAGATGTCGCGCCTTATGGGAGAACAGGCCGAGATTGACCGGATTCTGGCTCACGGGGCCGAACGCGCCCGCCAGATCGCTGCTCCGATCCTGCAAAAGACCTATGAAATCGTCGGTATGGTCGGATCGGCATCACGCTGAATGCACTGGACCTTCGCCTGACGCCCACCTAGGGTCTGCCTGAACCAGAGGAGGGCGTCATGGCAACCGGCAAAAACATCCGGACCTACTTTCAGGGCCAATGGCATGACGGGGATACACCCATCATGCGCGCAGCGGATCATGGGGCCTGGCTTGGATCATCCGTATTCGATGGTGCCCGCTATTTCGACGGGCTGGCCCCTGATCTGCACGCCCATTGCGCCCGGGTGAACCGGTCCGCCGAAGCCCTGATGCTGACACCCACCATGACAACCGAACAGATGGTCGAATTGGTGCATGAAGGGTTGCAAGCCTACAGCCCTGACACAGCTGTTTATATCCGCCCGATGTATTGGGGCATTGATGGCGACAGCACGGCAATCGTTCCGCAGGAAAACAGCACAGGGTTTGCCATCTGTCTGGAAGAAATCCCGATGGCACCGGAAACGGCTTCAGCCACGCTGTCGACCACGCGGTTCCGTCGCCCGGTACTGGAATCAGCAGTGGTCAACGCCAAGGCCGGGTGCCTTTACCCCAACAATGCGCGCATGTTGCAAGAGGCGCGCTCCAAGGGATTCTCGAACGCACTGGTCGCTGACGCGATGGGCAATGTGGCCGAAACGGCAACAGCCAACATCTTCATGGTCAAGGATGGCGAGGTCTTTACCCCGATCCCCAACGGCACATTTTTGGCAGGGATCACGCGGGCGCGACATATCAAGAATCTGCGCGAGGATGGTGTTACAGTTCATGAAACGGTCTTGGGTTTCGAGGATTTTCACCAGGCGGACGAGGTTTTCATGTCCGGCAATATGAGCAAGATCACACCTGTGACTGCGCTAGAAGACACACAGTTTCAGGTTGGTCCAATTGCCCGCCGTGCCCGCGCACTTTACTGGGACTGGGCTGCAAGCGAACGCTAGTAATCGACATGAACGTGTCCGAGTTGCCAGCACGCAAACGCTCGGGCATGATCTCTTAAAATTGAAGAGGACACCCATGCGTAAGTTCTTAGTTGTTCTGGATGACAGCCGTGAATGCCTGAACGCAATGCGGTTCGCCGCGATGCGTGCCGCGCATACAGGTGGCGGCGTGACGATCTTGTCGGTTATTCCGCCGGACGAGTTCAATCACTGGATCGGTGTTGCCGAAACCATGCGCGAAGAAGCCCGGGAACGTATCCATGCCCATTTCGAAGTCTTCGCCAAATGGATGCGCGACAAACAGAATGTAGAACCTGAACTGGCCATTCGCGAAGGTGATCCGGTGCCGCAGATCATCGAACATGTTCAGTCTGACCCTGAGATCGGCGTTCTCGTTCTTGGGGCGGGAACTGACAAGAAAGGCCCCGGCCCGCTGGTGACCCAGCTCACAAAGAACTCTGGCAGCCTGCCGATCCCGATAACGATTGTTCCCGGTGATCTGAGCAAGGAAAAGCTGGAAGAAATCACCTGAGGATCGAACGTGGCGAAGACGTTGCAGTTCTGGTTCGACTTCGCCTCGACCTATTCCTATCTCAGCGCGATGCGAGTCGAACAGGCCGCACGGGGCACAGGTGTCTCGGTCGACTGGCAACCTTTTCTGTTGGGGCCGATTTTCGCGGATCAGGGATGGCGCACATCGCCGTTCAACCTGTATCCGGCCAAAGGGCGCTATATGTGGCGTGACATGGAACGTCTTTGCAGCGCACGCGGGCTGAAATTAGTTCGGCCTGACCCGTTCCCGCAAAACTCCCTCACCGCAGCGCGCCTGACTCTGGCCCTTGCGCATCGCGAAGAACGGGCTGCCTTCGCAAAGGCTGTCTTCAGCGCTGAATTCGGGGACGGGAAGAACATCTCTGACGAAGGCGTGCTTGAGGATTGCCTGAAGGTGGCAGGTCTGCCTGCGGCAGTGATGAATCGCGCAAAAGATCCGAGCATCAAGGCTGCTCTGTTCGAGCAATCCGCGCGCGCAAAAGCACTTGGCCTGTTCGGCGCACCGAGTTTTGTGGCGGGGGCAGAGCTGTTTTGGGGAGATGACCGGCTGGATGAGGCGATTCGTTACTCGCTCACGATTTAGAATCGTTCCAAATATTGACTTCTCCGACCCCTGAGCGCATATCAGAAACACCTCAGACGGAGCTGCCTCATGTTCATCCAGACCGAATCCACCCCAAACCCGGCCACATTGAAATTTCTGCCCGGCCAAACGGTGCTTGAGGCTGGAACCGCGGATTTCCCGACAGCCGAGGCTGGTGATAAGTCCCCACTGGCCAAACGAATCTTTGCGGTAAACGGTGTGACCGGTGTGTTTTTTGGAAACGACTTTGTCACTGTGACCAAATCCGACGAAGTTCAGTGGGATCACATCAAACCTGCAATTCTTGGCGCAGTGATGGAGCATTATCAATCCGGCCAGCCTGTCATGGGTGCAGACGCGGCAGCGGCCTCGGGTCATGCCGAACATACCGGAGAAGATGCGGAAATCGTCAATCAGATCAAAGATCTGCTGGACAGCCGCGTGCGCCCGGCCGTGGCACAGGATGGTGGCGACATTACCTTTCATGGCTTTGATCGCGGCGTGGTCTATCTGCACATGCAAGGTGCCTGCGCGGGGTGCCCGTCATCGACCCTGACACTGAAGATGGGTATCGAAAACCTGCTGCGCCACTACATCCCTGAAGTGACCGAGGTTCGACCAGTTGCCGTCTGACCCGACGATCCTGGCATTTGATACATCGGCCGCGCATTGCGCGGCCGCTTTGTTGCGTGGCGGTGTGATCGCAATATCCCGTGTCGAAGACATGGCACGCGGCCAGGCCGAACGGTTGATACCCTTGTTGCAAGAAGTACTGACCGAAGCCGGTTGCGTATGGGCCGATCTGGACGCAATCGGTGTTGGGATTGGGCCCGGCAATTTCACGGGTATACGCATTTCGGTCTCTGCCGCCCGGGGCCTTGCCTTGGGCCTTGGCGTCCCCGCGGTGGGTGTTTCTGGATTCGATGCTCTGATTGAACTGGCAGAAGAGAGCCAACGTCCAGCCATCCCTGCGCCGCGCGAACAGGTGTATGTACAACTTCCCGGAACCGGCCCTTGCCTGTTGCCTTTGGGCGAGGCCGAACAGCATGGGCCTTTGTATGTCTGCCCCGACCCCGCATTGCAGGTACAAGCCGTTGCCAGACTTGCCGCAAGACGATGGCACAGCGTCAGTGCGCCTCCAGCCCCGCTATATGTCAGACCTGCGGACGCGGCCCCGTCCCGAGATGTGCCGCCTGTGTTGCTGGACCAATGACGCCTTACGAGATGGCAGCGACACATGCAGCGGCGTTCACCCAGTCACGCCCATGGACTGCCGATGAGTTCGCCAGCCTTTTGGAGAACCGGTTCACTGATTACGTCGGGGATGACCGTTGCTTTGTCCTGTTTCAGGTGATCGCGGGTGAGGCAGAGTTGCTGACGATTGCGACTCACCCCGCGTTTCAAAGACAAGGGCTCGGGTCACAGGCGATGCACGACTGGCACGACCGGGCAGTCACTTTGCAGGCAAACCGCGCTTTTCTGGACGTCGCTGCCGACAATGTTGCAGCAATCGCTTTGTACTGGCGATGCGGGTATCGCCAGTGCGGTCAGCGCAAGGGTTATTATTCCAGAAAAACAGGCCCAAATATCGATGCTCTCGTGATGGAACGCCGACTGCCCTAACGGCAACCAAAGATTTTTTAGACCATTTGGTCAGAAATCAATTGACCATCACGGTTGCAAACGTCCTTAATTCCCGCCATCACAACACTTATGCTCGCTAAAAGTGGGTAAACGGGGCTAATCTTACCTCGTGCCAACAAAAAAAATGGGAGACTTAAATGACCCTGATGAAATCCTTGATGGGTGCTGCCGCTGCTGTCGCTCTGACCGCAGGTGCAACTTTCGCCGAACCGGCGCTGATCTTTGACCTGGGCGGCAAGTTCGACAAATCTTTCAACGAAGCCGCGTATAATGGCGCGCAGCGTTGGGCCGATGAGACCGGCGGCGAGTACCGCGAGATCGAGATCCAGTCGGAAGCACAGCGCGAACAGGCTCTGCGCCGTTTCGCAGAATCAGGTGCCAATCCGATCATCACCATGGGCTTTGGTATGGCCGATCCGTTGTCGGCCGTTGCAGGCGATTATCCCGAAACCAAATTCGTGGCTGTCGACGTGAACTGGCTGGACATCCCCAACATCCGCCAGATCGGCTTTGCCGAGCATGAAGGATCGTACCTGGTTGGCATGATGGCAGCGATGGCATCGAAATCGGGAACCGTTGGCTTTATCGGCGGTATGGACATTCCGCTGATCCGCCACTTTGGTTGCGGATACGCACAAGGCGCCAAAGCCGTGAACCCGGACATCAATGTTGTCGCCAACATGACCGGCACCACCCCTGCGGCATGGAACGACCCGGTAAAAGGTTCGGAACTTACAAAAGCACAGATCAGCCAGGGTGCTGACGTGATCTATGCCGCGGCTGGCGGTACAGGTGTTGGCGTTCTGCAAACGGCAGCCGACGAAGGCATCCTGTCGATCGGCGTGGACAGCAACCAGAACCACCTGCATCCGGGCAAGGTCCTGACGTCGATGCTGAAACGTGTGGACGTCGCGGTGTATGACGCGATGAAAGCAGGTGACGCCGTAGAAACCGGCGTGTTCACCATGGGACTGGCCGAAGAAGGTGTAGGCGTCGCCATGGACGATAACAACAAAGAGCTTGTTTCGGTCCAAATGAACGATGCGGTGGAAGAAGCCCGCAAAGCCATCATCAACGGCGATATCACCGTTGTCAGCTATTACGAGAACGACAGCTGCCCCGCACTGCAGTTCTGATATCGCGCGGGGCGGAAGGAACCCTTCCGCCCCGCCATCCACTCTGCCATCCGTGCCACCTGCCGGATGGGCTTTTCGGCAGTTGAGGGTAAGACATGACCGTCCCCGCCATTGAGCTCAAAGGGATCTCCAAATCCTTTGGGCCGGTTCAGGCCAACAAAGACATCTCAATCAGCGTCGCCCCCGGTACGATCCATGGGATCATCGGTGAAAACGGTGCGGGCAAATCCACGCTGATGAGCATCCTCTACGGCTTTTACAAAGCCGACAAAGGTGAAATTTGGATCAACGGGACAAAGACCGAAATCCCTGACAGCCAGGCGGCTATCGCCTCGGGCATCGGGATGGTGTTTCAGCACTTCAAGCTGGTGGAGAATTTCACTGTTCTGGAAAACATCGTTCTGGGTGCCGAAGATGGCGGCCTTCTGGCTCCGTCTCTGGCCAAGGCCCGCAAAGAACTGAAAGAACTGGAAGAAGAATACGAACTGTTCGTTGACCCCGACAAACGCATTGATGAGATCGGTGTGGGGATGCAGCAGCGTGTCGAAATTTTGAAGGCATTGTATCGCAAGGCCGAGATTCTGATTCTGGATGAACCGACTGGCGTTCTGACCCCGGCAGAGGCTGACCAGCTGTTCCGTATCCTGGATCGTCTGCGAGCCGAAGGGAAAACGATCATCGTGATCACCCACAAGCTGCGCGAAATCATGGAAAACACCGATACCGTTTCGGTCATGCGCCGTGGGCAGATGACGGCTACGGTGAAAACTTCAGACACCAGCCCTGAAGAACTGGCCGAACTGATGGTAGGCCGTAAGGTTTTGCTGCAAGTCGACAAGGTGCCTGCGACGCCGGGCAAACCCATCCTTGAGATCGAAAAGCTGAGCGTTTTTGATTCCGCTGGTGTTGAACGGGTTAAAGGTATCGACCTGACCGTTCGTGCCGGTGAGATCGTTGGCATTGCCGGTGTGGCGGGCAATGGACAGTCGGAGTTGCTAGAGGTTCTGGGCGGGATGCGTCCGGGACAAGGCTCGATCAAGCTGAATGGCGAACCGCTGGCACTAAGCGGTGCCGGATCAGACGGTCAGGCGCGTCGTGCACAGCGCATCGCGCATGTGCCCGAAGACCGTCAGCGCGAAGGCCTGATTATGGATTTCCACGCGTGGGAGAACGTGGCCTTTGGCTATCACCGGGACCCCGCTTATCAGCGTGGCCTGTTCATGGACAATTCCGCGCTGCGCGCTGATACCGAAGCCAAGATCGAGAAATTCGATGTTCGGCCACCGGATCCTTGGCTTGCCGCCAAGAGCTTTTCGGGCGGGAACCAGCAGAAAATCGTCGTTGCCCGCGAAATCGAGCGAAACCCTGACCTGCTGCTGGTCGGCCAGCCGACACGTGGCGTTGATATTGGTGCGATCGAGTTCATTCACAAGCAGATCGTTGCCCTGCGCGACCAAGGCAAGGCGATCCTGCTGGTTTCGGTTGAGTTGGAAGAGATCTTCTCGCTGTCCGACCGGATCGCAGTGATGTTCGACGGGCATATCATGGGCGAACGCCTGCCCAGCGAAACAGATGAAAAAGAACTTGGCCTGCTGATGGCCGGTGTTGCAGGAGAGGCCGCGTAGGATGGAAAAAATGCCTAAATGGGCCGATGTCGTTCTGATCCCGCTGATCAGTCTGTTGCTGGCCGCTTTCCTGTCTGCGCTAGTCATCCTCGCCATCGGAGAAAACCCCGTCGAAGCTGTTAAGCTGATGGTTACAGGCGCGTTGGGGTCAACCTATGGCTGGGGCTATACGCTCTATTACGCGACAAACTTCATGTTTACCGGCCTTGCGGTCGCCGTCGCATTCCACGCCCGCTTGTTCAACATTGGTGGCGAAGGTCAGGCGATGTTGGGCGGTCTTGGGGTGGCCATGGTTTGCCTGTACGTCGACTGGCCGCATTGGAGCATTGCATTGCTTGCGGCCTGCGCGGCATCAATGCTGTTCGGTGCGTTTTGGGCCGCTATCCCAGCCTACCTTCAGGCCAAGCGCGGCAGCCATATCGTGATTACCACGATCATGTTCAATTTCATTGCCGCTGCCTTTCTGAACTACATGTTGGTCAACATCATGCGCCCGCAAGGGTCGCAGGACCCGGCAACCGCGCGATTCCCCGAAACCGTCCATCTGCCAACTTTCCAGTCAATGTTCTCGACCGCAGAAAACGTGGTGTTCCGGGGGGCTCCGGTAAACATTACATTCTTCACCGCGTTGCTGGCCTGTGTCGTCGTCTGGGCGCTGATCTGGCGGACCCGGCTGGGCTATGAAATCCGAGCTTATGGCCACTCTGAAACCGGCGCGGTCTATGCCGGTATCTCACCGGTTCGCATTACTATTGTTGCGATGCTGATCTCGGGTGCGCTGGCAGGTTTGATGGCCATCAATAACGTCATGGGCGAGGCGGAGCGCCTTGTCCTGAACTCGACCGAAGGCGCTGGGTTCATCGGGATTGCCGTGGCCCTTATGGGGCGCTCACATCCTTTCGGCGTATTGCTGGCCGCGCTTTTGTTCGGGTTCCTGTATCAGGGCGGGGCCGAGCTGGCACTGTGGGCATCGATCCCGCGCGAGCTGATCGTGGTCATTCAGGCGCTGGTGATCCTGTTCACCGGTGCGCTGGACAACATGGTACGGATGCCGCTTGAGAAACTGTTCCTTGGTATGCGGAAGAGGGCAGAGTAATGGACTTCTTTGTAACCCTCATCCAGGTTCTGGATTCGACCATCCGCCTATCCACGCCTCTTTTGCTGGCCTGTTTGGCCGGTCTGTATTCGGAACGGGCTGGCATTTTCGACATCGGGCTGGAAGGCAAAATGCTGGTGGCCGCGTTCTTTTCTGCGGCTGTCGCGGCGGTTACGGGTTCAGTCTGGCTGGGCTTGCTGGCTGGCATCGGATCCTCATTGGCGCTGTCAGGGCTGCACGGGTTGGCATCGATAACCTTCCGGGGCAACCAGCTGATTTCGGGTGTTGCAATAAACTTTCTCGCCTCGGGCCTGACAGTGCTTGTCGCCCAAAGCTGGTTCCAACAGGGCGGTCGTACGCCCTCGCTCTTTGGTGGCGGCCGGTTCGAGCCTATCAACTTTCCATTTGCCGATGCGCTTGGAGGGGTTCCGATTGTCGGCCCTATCTATTCCGAACTGCTCTCGGGCCATTCGATCCTTGTTTATGTGGCATTCCTGATGGTTCCAGCAACGTGGTGGGTGCTTTTCCGCACACGGTTCGGCCTGCGCCTGCGGGCTGTGGGTGAAAACCCGGCAGCCGTCGACACGGCAGGTGTATCCGTGGTTGGCCTGCGCTTCGCAGCCGTCGCGATCTGTGGCGTACTTTGTGGTATCGCGGGCGCTTATCTGGCGACGGCTTTGCAGGCGGGGTTCGTCAAGGAAATGACCGCTGGTCGTGGCTTTATTGCGCTGGCCGCCTTGATCTTTGCCAAATGGCGCCCGTGGCACGCCATGTGGGCCTGTTTGCTGTTTGGCCTGCTTCAGGCGGTAGCACTTCGGTTCCAAAACATCGATCTTGGCGGCGTAGTGATTCCGGTCCAGGTGATGGACGCCCTGCCCTATATCCTGACAGTTGTTATTCTGGCCGGTTTTGTCGGCAAGGCCGTGCCACCACGGGCAGGCGGAGAGCCCTACATCAAAGAGCGCTGATAAGGCCAGTTCCGAATGGAGTTTCGGTCCTGTTCGCTGCAAGGCGGCATGCAGAGTTGATTTTGCATGCTGCAACCGTTCTAAGAGGGTATGCACGTATACCTTCCCATAGCCGAAGTTTCTGTCAGCCCATTCCTGCTGTTGGGGATCGGTGGGGTCGTCGGTGTTTTATCTGGTATGTTCGGGGTCGGCGGAGGATTTTTGATCACTCCGCTGCTGTTTTTTATCGGCATTCCCCCGGCGGTTGCCGTTGCGACATCAGCCAATCAGGTTGTCGCTTCTTCCATTTCGGGATTGTTGGCGCATCTCAGGCGCAAGACCGTGGACCTGAAAATGGGAAGCGTTCTGCTGACCGGAGGGTTGTTTGGCGCGGCCCTGGGTATGGTGGTTTTCAATTTTCTCAAGCATCTCGGACAGGTCGATCTGGCTGTACAGATTTGCTATGTCGTGTTTCTGGGGGCCATCGGAACCCTGATGTTCATTGAAAGCCTTGCCGCCATCCGAAAAGCCAGAAAGTCCGGGTATCAACCTGCCCCCAAGCGACGCCAGCGTACATGGGTTCACGCACTGCCCTTCAAGATGCGGTTTCGGGCATCAAGCCTTTACATCTCGGTCATACCACCTGCACTGGTCGGGTTTGGTGTTGGCATCCTGTCGGCGATCATGGGTGTCGGCGGCGGGTTCATCATGGTACCCGCGATGATCTATGTTCTTGGCATTCCGACCAAAGTGGTTATCGGGACATCCCTGTTCCAGATCATTTTCGTCGCCGGTTTCACAACCATGATACATGCGTCGACAAATTTCAGCGTCGACATAGTGCTTGCCCTGTTCTTGTTGCTTGGCGGCGTTCTGGGCGCGCAATTGGGGACGCAGATCGGTGCACGTCTGAAAGCCGAACAGCTGCGCATTCTGTTGGCGTTGCTGGTCATGGGCGTTGCCGGAAAGATCGGATTTGACCTTCTATTGCCGCCGTTGGAGATCTTTTCTCTGGCAGAGCCTGGAGGGGTATGATGTTGTTTTCTCCGTACCACGCGACAATAACCGCTCTTGAATTCGAGTTTGATAGAAGGCAAGCCAAGACCCAGCGCAAAGTGACGGTATCATGCATATTTACCTGCCCATAGCCGAAGTCTCGGTAAATGCATTTCTACTCCTTGGTCTGGGTGGAATGGTTGGAATTCTGTCGGGGATGTTCGGGGTCGGCGGCGGGTTTCTCATGACGCCGCTGCTGTTTTTCATTGGCATACCACCGGCTGTTGCGGTTGCGACAGAGGCCAATCAGATTGTTGCATCGTCCTTTTCCGGGGTGCTGGCCCATTTTCGACGAAAGACCGTTGACCTCAAGATGGGTACGGTTTTGTTGACAGGCGGTCTAGTCGGGGCTGCATTGGGCGTTGTTGTCTTTAACTATCTAAAAAGCCTAGGCCAGGTCGACCTTCTGGTAACCCTTTGTTACGTGGTCTTCCTTGGTATCATTGGCAGCCTGATGTTCATCGAAAGCTTGAGGGCGCTGCGCAAAGCCAAGAAAGGCGGGGCAGCGCCAGCCAAGCGCCGCCAACGTGGCTGGGTTCATTCGATGCCCTTCAAGATGCGCTTTCGCACATCAGGTCTTTATATCTCGGTCATTCCACCGGTTGTAGTTGGTCTAAGCGTCGGGGTCTTGTCCGCGATTATGGGGGTCGGTGGCGGCTTCATCATGGTCCCGGCGATGATTTACCTGCTGGGAATGCCCACGAAAGTCGTTGTCGGCACATCGTTGTTTCAGATCATCTTCGTAACCGCATTTACCACGATGCTGCACGCGACCACCAACTATACAGTGGACATTGTCCTGGCGGTATTGCTGCTGGTCGGGGGCGTCATTGGCGCCCAGATCGGAACCGTAATCGGTTCGCGCATGCCGGCAGAACAACTACGCGTTCTGTTGGCGGCGCTGGTTCTGGTCGTCTGCGGCAAGCTGGCCCTTGATTTGCTTCTTGAACCATCCGAGCTTTATTCGCTTGGCAACAGCGGGGGGCATTAAGAATGCTGCGCTATGTCTTTGCCGCTTTGTGCCTGTTCTGCCTGCCCGCCGCAGCCGATGAAGAGCAGGTCGTCCTGGGCCTCAGCCAGGATCGTGTTGCGATCACTGCCGACTTTGACGGGTCTGAGATCCTCATTTTCGGGGCCATCAAACGGGAATCACCCATTCCGCCAGGCCCACCAGTCGCGGTTATTGTAGCGGTTGCAGGCCCGTCCGAGCCCGTAACGGTTCGCCGCAAAGAGCGAAAGCTTGGGATTTGGGTAAACACCGATAGCGTTCTGGTCGACCTGGCACCAAGTTTCTACGCAGTTGCCACCAGCGAACCGTTGGATCAAATTCTGACCGATACCGAAGACCTGCGTCACCGCATTTCGATCGAACGCGCGATCCGGTCGGTCGGAGCGGCGATGTACATCCGTGGTGCTCAGGATTTTGCAGATGCCGTGATCCGTATCCGTGAATCTGAACAGCTGTATTCCATCCGCGAGAACACTGTGGCCGTGGACGAACAAACCTTGTTCCGGACGTCAATTGACATGCCTGCGGACCTGACCGAAGGGGATTACTCAGCTCGGATCTTCCTGACCCGCGGAGGAGAGGTTGTATCGCAATACGAAACCAAAATCGACGTCCGCAAAGTCGGGTTGGAGCGGTTTCTGTACAATATGTCCCGTCAGCAACCCGTTTGGTACGGGCTGATGTCATTGGTTATCGCAATTGCCGCGGGTTGGGGCGCGTCGACAGCGTTCCGACTGTTGCGGGAAAACTGACACTCACCCCCTGCCGATATAGGGCATGGTCGTGGCCATGACCGTCATGAACTGCACATTCGCCTCGGGCGGCAGGGTGGCCATATGCAGAACGGAACGCGCGGCATCTTCAACCGCCATGGTTGGGTCCGGCGTCTGGCCTGCCGCCTGCGCCGCATCCACCAGATCCTGAACCATCTGCGTGCGTGCGTTGCCGATATCGATCTGACCACATGCAATTCCAAAGGATCGTCCATCCAGTGAAAGGCTGCGCGTCAGCCCCGTAATGGCATGTTTGGTCGCCGAATAATGTACAGAATTCGGACGCGGAACATGCGCTGCAATCGATCCGTTATTGATGATCCGCCCGCCCTGCGGGCTTTGATGACGCATGATCCCAAAGGCCTCACGCGCGCATAGAAACATACCGTTCAGGTTGACGTTGACGGTTTGATACCAATCGTCCAACGCGATTTCGTCGATTGTGCCCCCGCGGGCAAAAATACCAGCGTTGTTAAACAGAACATCAAGTCGCCCTGTCCGATCCATGAATACGTGGAACGCCTGTTTGACTGCGTCCGGGTCGGTCACATCGGCGGGCATTGCTATGGCCGCCGGGTATTCTTGCGCGAGGGCATTCAGCTTGTCCGCGCTGCGCGCCAGCAGCCCGACCGTCCAGCCCTGCGCCAGAAAAAGCTCGGCGGTGGCCCGACCGATGCCAGAGCTTGCACCAGTTACGATTATGGAACCCATGTCTCTTCTGCCTTCAGTGCGAGTGAAACTGCGGGGACCGCGCGCAAATCATCTATCTGCAACGGGTGGGTGGGTTTTGACAATCGATTGCGAACCACCCAGATCAAACGCTCCTGTGCGCGGGTGATCGCGACATAAGCCAAACGCTTCCACAAAGGCTGCCCGGCCTCAGTACGGCCCATCCGGGCGGCGGCGTAAATGTCAGGGGCAAACACCTGAACCGTGTCCCACTGTGATCCTTGTGCCTTGTGTATCGTCACTGCAGCCCCGTGCAAAAATGTCGCCCCCATACGGGCGGCAAAAGGAATGAAGGGCTCTTCCTCATCCGGTTTTTCGATCTGGACAATCGACGCGGCGCTGACCTGTGGGTCTTCGGCCCCGATCACATGCAAGCGAGAAAACCCCGGCTTGCGACCGGGACCAAGATAGACAACCTGGGCCCCCTTGATCAGGCCGCGCGCCTCAAGATCCAACCGCTTTTTGCGGTGCTTCAACGGCAACTCGATCCCGTCGCAGATCAGCGGCTCACCTTCCAAAAGCTCCGTATCCGGTGCGCCATGAACTTGCCTGAACGCCTGTATCAAACGAATGCGCGTGGCGTTGCGCCAGACCAGAACCGGGCTGCGCGCCATCAGATCAACTTCGACCCGCTGCCCCCAAACGACCCTGTCATCCCGGCGGGCGGTGTCTTCGACCAAACGCTCAAATTCTTCAAATCCCATCGACGGATTGGCAAGAGCGTGCGCCAGATCCAGGATCGGGTTATCCGCGTCTTGCCGATGTACCCGCTGAAGCGTCAGCTTTCGTGGTTCGGGCAAGGCTTCAAACACCATGCTGCCGGACTGATTGACCGGAGCCAGCTGTGCGGGATCACCGAACAGCAGAAGGGTCGGGAATATCTCTTTCAGGTCTTCGAACTGACGATCATCCAGCATCGACGCCTCGTCGACAAACCCGATGTCCAGCGGTTCCTCGCGGCGTTTCCAACCTGTAATGAAGTCAGATCCGCGCAATCCGGCAGCGGCCAGCGCTCCGGGAATCGATTTGTTGTTACGATAAAACGCAGCAGCACGGTCCAAAGCTTCGTCTGTCAGACCTTCGATCTCGGGGCGCTCGTCATTTCCGGCCAGCCATTCGGCGATACGCTCGTATTCCGGGTCATAGACCGGCGTATAAAGGATGCGGTGAATTGTGGTTGCCGGAACACCTCGAAGGCGCAGAACACTTGCGGCTTTGTTCGTAGGGGCCAGAATAGCAAGGCTGCGCTTGTCTCTGGATTTACGACTTTCGTAGTCGCCGGACACGACCTGAACACCGGTCTCAGCCAGCGCTTTGTAAAGTTTGGCCAACAGCAACGTCTTGCCGGACCCGGCCTTGCCGATCACAGCCATCACGCCAGACTTCCCTGCCCCCGGCAGTTTCAGAAGGGCATCGTCCTCCAGGTCGACACCGGCTGAGCGCAGCATCTCGGCGATGCTGTCATACGCGGCGGCCTGATCATCTGAGAAGGTCACATTCGGCAAAGACATGGCGCGACCCTACAGGGCCGCGCCAACCATCACCAGATGCGGATTTGCGTTTTCCGGTCCTTAGGCAGACAGGGCAAATCGGTGCAGTTTGGATCGCCCGAAAGCTGCATTGAACCACATGCGCGAAAGCTCACGCGGGATGCCCGCCCGTTCGGCCACGCGGTTGCAATCATCCGCTGAATAGGGCCATAGCCCGACCGAGATCTGGTCACGCCCTGTGCCTTGGGTTCCAAGAACCTCGGGGGACGACCCGATCAGACGATAGATCCGGATCATGCGGGCATCAAATACACCGGCAATATGCGTCAGGCCAAAGCCCTCCATCATCTCACCGCCGCTGAGCATGATGGCCCCGGCAGTGTGCGGGCTGGCTGTGCGGGACAGGCAGAACCGGGTCACCTCCCAGATCAGAGGGCTGCAAATCGGCTTTCCACCGTTGAGATGCCCAAACACCTCATTGATCATTACCCGGCCGGTTGTCGGCAATACCCGCATTGACCCACCATGGCTGCCATCCGGTTCTTCCCAGATGACATAAAGCGGGTTGAGGTCGTCGTACTCATCCCGCTCTTCTCCTTTTTTGTTGACATGGACGTCCCACCCCAACCGGGTTTTGAACTGATCTGCGCGATCCTTGAACATCCCCTCAGCCAGAGTCGGAAATCTGTGTAACTCATCGGCATATAGATAACGCAACATGACTTTTCCCCTTGTCGTCCTGTGCAGGAACGAAGGGGGTACAGAGTCGTGGTTAATATTGCGTTTTGAGGACGCTTTGCCCTTAAACGACTATTAATCCCCGGCTGAGTGCCGTTGCGATTGCGTGGGTCGTGTTAAGGGCTCCGAGTTTCGATCGGGCGCTTTCAATGTAAACGCGTAACGTGTGTTCGGAAATCGACAGGGAATGCGCCACCTGAGCGCGGCTGTAACCCAGTGCCAAAAGGGTAATGGCGTCGATTTCACGGGGCGACAGGCTGCGCGTTGCATCCGGTTGCCTGTCTTTTTCAAACTCCAGCGCTTTGCGATTGATATAGTGCGCAACAAGAATCAACTCGCGCCCAAAGGTCGAGATGAAGGTCTGCCAAGTTTGATCGTCGCAACTATGGTTAACGGTAAAAAGAGCGAACTGGCCGTTTGGCCCTCGGATCGGGATCGAGTATCCCTGATTGCCGACCCCATGGTCGTGGGCATCCTGAAGGAATGATTTGGCCACCTTGCTGGACCAGTCCAGAGACTTCCAGTCAACCGGGTGAAATCGCTGGAAACACCCCAGAATTACAGGATCAATACGATGATAGTTTTTTTCCCTGTATCGTTCGTCCCAGGCGTCTGAGTAGGTCGTATAGCCGTATTGGTCCCCCGCGCCGTCAACCCAGTGATATGTCAGATGTGCGACCTTCAAAGTGTCTCGCAGACATTCGGCAACGGTGCTGAGCTCTTCAAGCGTGCTGGTGTTTTCCAAATCCTGAAGGATTTGACCCAAATCGGTTTTCGTTCCCATCCGCGGGCGCCCGTGCCTCGTTCTTTAGGGACGCGATCTCGGCCGCCGCAATCAGCCTTGTATCATCAAGCTGTTCTGCAAGCGCGCTCAACCCATTCGCAACGGCAAAAGCGTTGAGGTCCGATAGTACGTCCAATATCCACTCATTTTGCGCCATCAGGGTCTCTCTGAAACAGTTAACGAAGCGTTAACACAACCATAACATGTATGATCTTTTTCGACCTATTCACCGGTTTCTACTCCCCAAAAATAGCGGGAGTAATAATCGCAAGCATTTGAAACCATGAAAAAGGTCTGCAAACAGCAAACCACCCGCGAACCGGCAGTGCGATTCGCGGGTGGTTTTTGTCTAAGGTCCTGAACTGTTTCAGCCTGCGTCCAAAACTTCTTCGAGTGTGCGCAGCCCGGTACGCGGCGCCTGAACAAGCACAGACATGTTGCCCGGCTTGTGTTCATTCCGCAGCATTTTCATATGTGCTTCCGGAAGGTCGTTCCAGGCAAACACCTCGGACATACAGGGGTCCAGACGGCGCTCGACCATCAGCTTGTTCGCCGCTGCCGCTTGTTTCAGATGGGCAAAATGCGAACCCTGCAGGCGTTTCTGGTGCATCCACATGTAACGTACGTCGAATGTGCAGTTGAACCCGGACGTCCCCGCACAAATCACAACCATGCCGCCTTTTTTCACCACGAAGGTCGAGACCGGGAAGGTGCTTTCGCCCGGATGCTCGAACACCATGTCGACATTGTTGCCCTTGCCGGTGATATCCCAGATCGCCTTGCCGAACTTGCGGGCCTCTTTGAACCACTCGGCGTATTCAGGCGTATTGACCGTGGGCAGTTGGCCCCAGCAATTAAAGTCGCGGCGGTTCAAAACCCCTTTTGCGCCCAGACCCATGACGAAATCGCGCTTGCTTTCGTCCGAAATCACCCCGATCGCGTTTGCCCCGGCTGTGTTGATCAACTGGATAGCATAAGACCCCAGACCGCCCGAGGCACCCCAGACCAGAACGTTCTGACCCGGTTTCAGGTCGTGCGGTTCGTGACCAAACAGCATACGGTAAGCTGTCGCGAGTGTCAGCGTGTAGCACGCCGCTTCTTCCCAGGTCAGGTGCTTGGGGCGCGGCATCAACTGCTGAGCTTGCACGCGTGTGAACTGGCTGAACGAGCCGTCAGGTGTTTCATAGCCCCAGATCCGCTGACTGGTCGAGTACATTGGGTCGCCGCCGTTGCATTCTTCGTCGTCGCCATCGTCCTGGTTGCAGTGGATGACAACTTCATCGCCAACCTTCCAGCGCTTGACCTTGTCACCAACAGCCCAGACGATACCCGATGCATCAGAGCCTGCGACATGGTACGGTGCCTTGTGGCCATCGAAGGGGCTGATCGGCTGGCCCAATGCAGCCCAGACACCGTTGTAGTTAACGCCTGCTGCCATCACCAGAACAAGTACCTCATTGCTGTCCAGCGTGGGTACATCGACCACTTCCTGCTGCATCGCAGTGTTTGGCTCGCCATGGCGTTCCTTTCGGATGGCCCATGCGTACATTTGTTTCGGGACATATCCCATCGGAGGGATCTCACCCATTTCATAGAGGTCTTTTTCAGGTGCCTCATACGACGCGATACCGGTTTCGGTGTCCAAAGCCATGCTGGCCTCCTTTTTCAATACTTTTGCCGCGACGCAGAATCGCGTGCTTTATCAGATGAAATATTGGCCATCGCGAAATATTGCAACCGTTTTTGATGCTAAATTGTAATTTTATGACCCAGCGGTCGCAGAAATTATTTTGCATACGCAGAAACAGAAGGGCGCGCGGAAACCGGTACAGACGCTGCATAATACTCCAGCAAATCACCGCGTTGGCCAGATTCGGAAAGAACATGCCCCTGCCGCTTGAGTATCCGTCGTTCAATCAACTGATCCAAAGCGCTTGATATGGCCGACGCATTGTCTTGGGTCTGCTTACCGTCACGTTCCATCATCGCCTGAATACAGGACCGCAGATCCTGTTCCGCCATCGGCCCATTGTCACGTATCAGCAAACAAGCCGCAGGGGCCGGGACCAACGGGATCGCGTTCTGGATACGCTGCATCAATGTGCGCGCCAGATCGGTCATCATGTCGTCACTGCCCTCGGCCCGGAACTCTTTCAGAGAAATCGGGATTCCGTACCGGACCGATGCCAGCCCGAACCGCTTGTAGCGCCCGATCACTCGCCGCCAGAACTGTTTGAGAATCCAACGCGTGATGACCCCGATCCGGGCCCGAAAACGACGTTCTGTTCCTAACGCTGCGCGGGTCAAAATGGTGTCTTCAAGCACGCGGTCATAATTCAAAGCGACAGGAACGAATACGACATCACGCCCCTGCGACGTCGTCCCATCCATTATATACTTGAGCAATCCAAGCTTTGGGCGGGCGAGCGCTCCTGTCAGGCTTAAACCACCTTCTGGAAACATGGCTTGCGTAACACCGGCTTCGGTCGCATGGCGCACATAGGTGGACAAAACCTGCCGGTAGAGCTCGCTGCCTGACTTGCGCCGGATAAAGTAGGCCCCCATTGCCCGGATCAACCGGCTCAGCGGCCAAACCCGCGCCCATTCTCCTACTGCGTAGGATAAAGCAGAGTGCGGGGCCGCCAGATATGTAACCAACACGTAGTCCATATTGCTTCTGTGGTTCATCACAAAAACAACGGTTGCATCAGGGTCGATTGTCCTGACCGCGTCTTCGTCCTCGTAGCTAAGCCGCACCTCGTAGAACGTGTTGCTTAACAGCCGGGCTAGCCGGATCGCAAAACTGAAATAGGCGAAGGCGGAAAAGGACGGCACGATCTCGCGGGCATAGCGGCGTGCCTGTTCGGACGCAACGGCTTCGGGTATTCCAGTTTCGAGGGCGTGATGCTGAACCGCTTTACCAACCTGCGGATCATAAATCAGCCGTTGAATCATGTCGTGCCGACGGGCCAGCTTGAACGGTTGGATCGGACGTTGCAGGCGCTGGTTCAAACGCGCCACGGCACGTTCCAACCGGCGGCGGAAAAACCATCGGACTGACGGGAACAGAAAATGTGAAGCGAAAGTAACCATGGCAAAGACCACGATCAGCACAAAAAGCCAAAGCGGAAGTTCCACGGTTTGCGTCATGGCCGCACCTTGCCACCAATCGCAGCTGCTCACAATCTGAACAATTGCGGGATGCCGCAACGCAGCGAATTGACATGTCCCGAAAATTGCGCTTTAGAACCTCAGGACGTAATTTTATTGCCCACCGAAACGCGAGGCCCCTTCATGACGCAGATGCAGAAAGATCGCCCCTGGCTCATCCGGACCTATGCCGGTCATTCTACCGCCAAGGCCTCGAACGCGCTTTATCGTGGCAACCTCGCCAAAGGGCAAACCGGTCTTTCAGTTGCCTTCGATCTGCCCACCCAGACCGGATATGACAGTGACCACACGTTGGCACGTGGCGAAGTTGGCAAGGTCGGGGTGCCCGTCTGCCATCTGGGCGATATGCGGGTTTTGTTCGATCAGATTCCGCTGGAACAGATGAACACGTCAATGACGATCAACGCGACCGCCCCTTGGTTGCTAGCCCTTTACATCGCCGCGGCCGAGGAACAAGGCGCTGACGTTTCCAAATTGCAGGGCACGGTCCAGAACGACCTGATCAAGGAATATCTGAGCCGGGGCACTTATGTTTGCCCGCCAAAACCGTCGCTGAAGATGATCGCAGACGTGGCTGAGTATTGCTATTCCAACGTCCCCAAGTGGAACCCGATGAATGTGTGTTCCTATCACCTGCAAGAGGCAGGCGCGACACCGGAACAAGAACTTGCTTATGCGCTGGCAACAGCCATTGCCGTGCTGGACGAGCTGCGCCCCCGTGTTCCGGTCGAAGATTTTCCGGCACTGTGTGGTCGGATTTCGTTTTTCGTGAATGCAGGAATCCGTTTTGTTACCGAAATGTGCAAAATGCGCGCGTTTGTTGATCTTTGGGATGAAATTCTGCAACAGCGGTATAGTGTTGAGAACCCAAAGTTCCGCCGCTTCCGCTATGGTGTGCAGGTGAACTCACTGGGCCTGACCGAACAGCAGCCAGAGAACAACGTATACCGCATCCTTATTGAAATGCTGGCCGTGACGCTGTCGAAAAGCGCGCGCGCCCGCGCGGTGCAGTTGCCTGCATGGAACGAGGCACTTGGCCTGCCACGCCCCTGGGACCAGCAATGGTCCATGCGGATGCAGCAAATTCTGGCCTATGAAACTGATCTGTTGGAATTCGATGACCTGTTCGATGGCAACCCGGCTGTTGATGCCAAGGTCGAAGAATTGAAAGCAGGCGCGCGGGCAGAGCTGGCAAACCTAGATTCGATGGGCGGTGCGGTTGCGTCTATTGAGTATATGAAATCCCGCCTTGTGGATTCCAACGCCGAACGTCTGAACCGGATCGAACGCAACGAAACCGTCGTTGTCGGCGTGAACAAATGGATGGAAGGCGAGGCTTCCCCCCTTCAGACTGAAGATGGCGGCATCATGGTCGTTGATCCTGCCGTGGAACAGGAACAGATCGACCGCTTGAATGCGTGGCGGGCTGAGCGGGACGAAGCGGCTGTTGCAGCGACCTTGGCCGCGTTGCGCCAAGCGGCTCAGACAGGAGCAAACGTCATGGAGCCGTCCATTGCCGCTGCCAAGGCGGGTGTGACCACCGGCGAATGGGCCGAAGAGATGCGCAAGGTCTTCGGCAC
Organism: Ruegeria sp. YKSF131; assembly: GCF_059612645.1. Taxonomy (NCBI): domain Bacteria; kingdom Pseudomonadati; phylum Pseudomonadota; class Alphaproteobacteria; order Rhodobacterales; family Roseobacteraceae; genus Ruegeria; species Ruegeria sp. YKSF131. The sequence continues at coordinate 80,290 of NZ_JBXWQZ010000007.1, forward strand.
TTATCGTGGTCCGACCGGCGTTTCCGGATCGGTCTCGAACAAAACCGAAGGGTTGGATGACCTGCGCGCGGCGGTTGATGCCGTCAGCGACAAACTGGGGCGACGCCTGAAATTTCTGGTTGGAAAACCGGGATTGGACGGCCATTCCAACGGCGCCGAACAAATCGCGTTCCGTGCCCGCGACTGCGGCATGGATATCAGCTATGAGGGTATCCGGCTGACCCCGGAAGAAATTGTCACCTCAGCCCGCGACGATGACGCACATGTCATCGGGTTGTCGATCCTGTCCGGTAGCCATCTGCCTTTGGTCGAAGATGTAATGGATCGGCTGCAGAAGGCTGGCTTGTCTCACATTCCCGTGGTTGTTGGCGGAATTATTCCGGATGACGATGCCGCAAAATTGAAAGCCATGGGTGTAGCCAAGGTTTACACCCCCAAAAACTTTGAACTTAATGCGATCATGAGCGATATCGTAACACTGGTTGACCCCAAAAACCTCGCAGCCGAGTAACTGAGGTTTTAGACCCTTAATTCCCCGTTTCTTCCCTTTTGATATTTGGGATGGAATAAACCATTCGTTAGAATTACGGTGCGCACTCAAGTGCACCGTAAATAATATCCTTCGGAGATGAATGATGGGGATCAATCTTGAACAGATGTCGCGTAAAGACCTTTTGGCATTGCGTGACGATGTCGAAAAAGCCTTGGTAGGAGCCGAAAAACGCGAGCGCCGTGAGGCTTTGAAAGCCGCAGAAAAGGCTGCCGCGGAATTCGGATACTCGCTGTCCGAGCTTTCAGGCGACGCACCCCGCGCATCCAAGAACACGAAAACAAAAGAAAAATACCGCAACCCTGCCAATCCGGAACAAACCTGGACAGGTCGTGGCCGCAAGCCGAAATGGGTGCATGACGCGTTGCAGGCGGGTGCCGATATTTCCGATCTTGAAATCTGATCGGGGCGGAACAAACAATGACAATTCATATCGGCGCTGAAAAAGGTGAAATTGCAGAAACCGTTCTATTACCCGGAGATCCTTATCGGGCGAAATGGGCGGCCGAGACGTTTTTGGACGATGTGAAGCAAGTCAATAACGTTCGGGGGATGCTTGGGTTTACCGGAAATTGGAAGGGAAATCCTGTAACGATACAGGGTAGCGGCATGGGAATGCCCTCGCTCTCCATTTACGTAAACGAGTTAATTTGCGATTACGGCGCAAAAACCCTGATCCGAATTGGGTCGTGTGGCGGAATGCAGGACAGCGTAAAAATTCGAGACGTCATTCTGGCAATGACGTCAACAACGCTGAGTACGCCGTCACGCGGTATCATGAAAGAACTGAACTTTGCACCCTGCGCCGATTGGAGTTTGTTGCAGGCGGCCGCAAAGGCGGCGGCTGCCAAAGCAACCCCTACCCATGTCGGCGGGATTTATTCTTCGGACGTTTTCTATGATGATCGCCCGGACCTGAATGAACAGATGGTGCGCCACGGGATTCTCGGCGTCGAAATGGAGGCGGCCGAGCTCTATATCCTTGCAGCGCGCCACAAATGCCGTGCTCTGGCAGTTCTCACCGTTTCCGATCACCTTCTAACGGGAGAGGCTCTGCCATCCTCGGAACGTGAAAGCAGCTTTGGAGACATGGTGGAAATCGCGCTACAGGCCGCATTTCCGAGCAGCTGACAATGATGTAGTTGCCCGCTGAACCTAGCGCCCGTGCGTGCGATCATAGCCATTGCGCGCCGGGCTTTCCCAGCTGTCCAGGTCTGTGACCGTCGCGGCAAATGTTTCGACCAGCAAGGGAAAACACGCGGCTGTGTCCGAGGAATGTTCGGAGGAACAATCCCCACCCGGACAAGCGCTGAGATTGCCCAGCAGATCGATCTCAGCAAAGAACTCCAGATAGTCGCCGGGGCGAACGGGCGATGCTTTCATGAAATACTGACCTGTATCCCGAGTGAAACCGGTACACATGAAGACGTTCAGAACGTCGTGCACCACAGGTTCGGCCTCATCCATCGGAATACTCAGATGATCCGCCAGCGCGCGGGTCAGGTTGGAATGACAACAGTGGTGATACTGCGTGCCGGACAGCAAATTGCCCGTATATGGATCACAACGCGTGCCGATTACGTCATGAACCGATCCCCCGTATGCATCGATCCCGTACCATTCCAGTGTATCCGCTATGATCGTGGCCATCGGGCGCAGATGTGGGAAACTGGACCACATCCGCTCTCCGGTGGTCAGGTGCGTGCCATGCAAAGCCCGCGTTTTTCCGGAATAAAAGCGCTCGGATAAATCATTGCGGTTCCACAGGTTCAAATCGCCAACCTGCGGGCCTTCAACCGATGTGATGCGAAAGAAATGCCCGGCAGGTACATCAAAACAGCACGCCTCACGCGGAGGAACCAGGACTTCGCCGGTTTTGACTGCCCGTTGGCGTACAGATCTCATCCAGGGCAAATCTGGTCGCGGCAAGGCATCGTTCGGATAACAAATAACAGGGGCGACCGAACGACGGGCTTCGGCATCTTCGGGGGGGCGGGCAGTATTCTCAGAACCAGTCATGGCGTGCAGAGTGGCGGATTCTCTGGCTCGCGAAAAGCCCTATTCTCAACCATCACTTGCCTTCAGGCATCGCATAGGTTGGTCCGTCGCAGCGATTTCCGCTCCACAATAGTTGCACCGCCAGATGCCATGACGTCTGTCCTGTCGCCAGCGACAATCACGTGTCAGCGTTGAATGGCGCGAGCGCCAGAAAAAATAGGCGAACACTCCGGCAACCAACAAAAGCAGAAGAACAGGCATTCCTCTGCTTTGCCGATTGACCGAAGTTTTTCAAGGGCTGTCGTATTGGATCAGGCCGCGTTTGCGTATTCGAACAGCTCGGGCTCTTTGTCGGCTTTAACCGGTTCCGGCGTGTAGTAGGCCCATGCCTGCTCCAGCAGTTTCAGCGCCTCTTTAGCGTCGATTTTTTGTTTGGATGTGTTTGCATTCATTGGAGTGATCCTGACTCGAACTCATCACTCCTCCCTGACCAAAAAATAAGGCAATGCAGCCGGGGCCACATCGCCTTATTTTGCAAGATCGACATGCGTTTACCGCAATTCGGTGCAGGTTATTATACCGCGCGTTCGACCATCATCTTTTTAATCTCGGCAATCGCCTTGGCCGGGTTCAAACCTTTGGGGCAGGTCTTGGCACAGTTCATGATGGTGTGGCAGCGATAGAGCTTGAACGGATCTTCCAACTCGTCCAGACGCTCACCCGTGGCCTCATCCCGGCTGTCGATGATCCAGCGATATGCGTGCAACAGAGCAGCAGGGCCGAGATACCGGTCGCCGTTCCACCAGTAGCTCGGGCACGAGGTCGAGCAGCTGGCGCACATCACACACTCATAGAGACCATCCAGCTTTTTCCGATCTTCGATCGACTGCTTCCATTCCTTTGCAGGACGGTTGGTCTTGGTTTCCAGCCACGGCATGATCGACGCATGCTGGGCATAGAAATGGGTCAGATCAGGGATAAGGTCCTTGACCACAGGCATATGCGGCAGCGGATAGATTTTCACGTCGCCCTTGATCTCATCCATGCCATAGATACAGGCCAGCGTGTTGATCCCGTCAATATTCATCGCGCACGAGCCGCAGATGCCTTCACGGCATGACCGGCGAAATGTCAGGGTCGGGTCGATTTCGTTCTTGATCTTGATCAGCGCGTCCAAAACCATCGGCCCGCACGTGTCCATATCGACAAAGTAGGTATCGACACGGGGGTTCTGTCCGTCATCCGGGTTCCAGCGATAGATCTGGAACTTTCGCACATTGGTCGCGCCATCCGGCTTTGGCCAAGTCTTGCCGGTGATAATCCGGGAATTTTTGGGCAGGGTCAGTTGAACCATGTCAATTCTCCATTCAGCACAAGGCCGCCTTTCAGCCTGTCCGGGCGCGCTGAGACGCCCCTCGGTTATAATGCCCCCAATGGGCGATGTTCACGTCAAAATCCGACGCGAGCCAGTCCGCAACGCGTTGCGGATCGTCACAGTCGATATCAAAGCGCAGGAAGCGCGGGTTGCCGTCGAAATAGGCTTCTACTTCGGCATGGTGCACATCATACATATGTGCCCAGCCGTGTTTCACTTCATCGGCCGTTTGTCCATTGGCCTTGCAGCATCGCTCAAGGTACCTACCGCCGGAATGGTTGGCACGGGATGCGATCCAGTCATCGCGATTGCGCGTGTTCAGCAAGAAAAAGGCGTCCGGGTAAGCCGCATGCAATTCACGGAAGAAACGCGCCCCGTCCAGCATGAAGCGTGAGCTGACGAAAGCGATGTCGGTGAAGGCCCGCACCGCTCCGAACCCGTCCAGTGGTCGTCGCCCCATGGCTATGTTGGTCAACATGCGGTGCGCAAGGTTTCGGCCCTGGTCATCTTCCCAATGAACTGACGGTATCCCGCTGTTCTGGAACAGCCTGTGAAACGAGGTCGTTGCACAGCGGTTCAGCCCGATCAGGATGATCTTGGGATAGCCTGAACCGGATTGCAGGACCTCGACCGTCATGACAAGCACCGGACGCGGACCGACCACTGGCCAATGGCCATTGCGGTTTTCGTGGGTATTTGGCGCTTGCTCACCATTGCCTGCTGTCCGAGCCTTTTAGAACGTACGTGCCTTGGGTGCGATTTTCTTCAGGCTGATGCCACCTTCGTCTTCGGTCGTCAGCGGATCGACGATCACGGGACGATAGCTGAGCTCAACCTTGTTGCCTTCGACCCGACTAACCGTGTGAACACGCCAGTTTTCGTCATCACGTGCAGAGAAATCCTCGTGCGCGTGGGCACCACGGGATTCCTTGCGCGCCTCTGCGCCGACGATCGTGGCCAGCGCGTTAGGCATCAGGTTGGTCAGTTCCAGCGTTTCCATCAGGTCACTGTTCCAGACCAGCGACCGGTCGGTGACTTTCAGATCGTCCATCTTCGCAGCGATTGCCGTCATCTTCTCGACGCCTTCGGCCATGGTCTTGGCGGTACGGAACACGGCAGCATCCGCCTGCATGGTTTTCTGCATCTCAAGCCGCAACTCGGCGGTCGGGATGGAACCGCTAGCGTTGCGCACCGCGTCGAACCGGTCAAAGGCCTTATCGACCGATGCCTGGTTCAGAACCGGGTTCGCAGCTTCAGGATTCACGACTTTGCCTGCCCGGATCGCCGCCGCGCGGCCAAAGACCACAAGGTCAATCAGCGAGTTCGAGCCCAAGCGGTTCGCGCCGTGGACCGAGGCGCAACCGGCTTCGCCCACTGCCATGAGGCCCGGAACCACAGCTGTCGGGTTCTCGGCCGTTGGGTTCAGAACTTCACCCCAATAGTTTGTGGGGATACCGCCCATGTTATAGTGCACGGTTGGCAGAACCGGGATCGGTTCCTTGGTGACATCCACGCCGGCAAAGATCTTGGCGCTTTCCGAGATGCCGGGCAGACGTTCTGCCAAAGCTTCGGCTGGGAGGTGACTGAGGTTCAGGTGAATATGATCCCCTTCCGCACCGACACCACGGCCTTCGCGGATTTCCAAGGTCATCGAGCGCGAGACGTAATCGCGCGGTGCGAGGTCCTTGTACTGGGGGGCGTAACGCTCCATGAACCGTTCACCTTCCGAGTTGGTCAGGTAACCGCCCTCGCCACGCGCGCCTTCGGTGATCAGGCAGCCCGATCCGTAGATGCCGGTCGGGTGGAACTGAACGAACTCCATATCCTGCAGCGCCAAGCCCGCGCGGGCCACCATACCGCCACCGTCACCGGTGCAGGTATGGGCCGAGGTCGCGCTGAAATAGGCGCGGCCATACCCGCCGGTCGCCAGCACAACCATCTTGGCATTGAAGACATGCATCGTGCCATCGTCCAGCTTCCAGCAGACAACACCCTGACACTGGCCGTCATCGGACATGATCAGGTCGATGGCGAAGTATTCGATATAAAACTCGGCATTGTTCTTCAGCGACTGGCCATACAGCGTATGAAGGATCGCGTGGCCGGTCCTGTCCGCAGCGGCACAGGTGCGCTGGACTGCCGGGCCTTCGCCGAATTCAGTGGTGTGACCACCAAACGGGCGTTGATAGATCTTACCCTCTTCGGTTCGGCTGAACGGAACGCCATAGTGCTCCAGTTCGTAAACAGCCTTGGGCGCTTCCCGAGCTAGGTATTCCATCGCATCGGTATCGCCCAGCCAATCCGAGCCTTTCACAGTGTCGTACATGTGCCACTGCCAGTGGTCGGGCCCCATGTTTGACAACGACGCGGCGATACCGCCCTGAGCGGCCACAGTATGCGAACGGGTTGGGAAAACCTTGGTTACGCAAGCCGTGCGAAGACCCTGTTCCGCCATACCCAGTGTTGCCCGCAGACCGGCCCCACCGGCACCGACAACGACCACGTCATATTCATGCGTTTCGTATTCGTATGCAGCCATTTCTTTCAGCTCCGGGAATTAAAGGGCAATGCGAGCGACGGCAAAGATGCCAGCCGCAGCCGCGCCATAAGACAAGCAGGTCAACAGAATGATCAGGACCTTTTCAAGCGTGCCGTGAACATAATCTTCAAGCATCACCTGCGCACCGTCCGCGAAGTGTTTGAAGCCAACCGCCAGCGTCAGTGCTGCCACGATGGCAGGGAAAGGTCGCGAGTAGTAGTCGAGAACGACCTCGAATGGCTGGCCCAGGATCGGGCCAAAGGTGAATACAAACAACGGCACAAGGATCAGCAAAGCAACCGAGCTGACTTTCATCGCCCAGAAATGGGCAGTACCGGATTTCGCCGAGCCAAGTCCAGCGGCGCGTTTGCGGTCGGTCAGATAACGCATGTCAGGCCTCCAATCACGCGACGAGGACAAGGGTCAGAAGGGTCAAGACGACCGATCCGATAACAACAGCCCAACCCATTTTGGTCGCTGTCGGAATATCCAGACCAACTGCATTGTCCCAGATCAGATGCCGCACACCGGCCAGCGTGTGATACCAGAGCCCCCAAACGGACAGCGCCATCACAAGGTCTCCAAGCATCGAGGTTATTACCCCATTCGCTACGGCAAAGGCCTCGGGCGAGGTTGCAGCGGCCAGAAACCACCAGACGATCAACAGAGCTGCGAGCAGAAGGGCGTTACCGGTGATGCGCGTCAGGATGGACGTGATCGACGTCAGCTGCGGGCGATAAATCGACAGATGCGGCGAAAGTGGGCGATTGCCCCGATTTACATCGGCCATGGCGGCTCCTTTTCGGTTGGCTACCGAACGTTTTACTGGTTTTTGCGACACTGTCACGTGCTGCGAGTGCAAAAACCATCAAATTGCGCTCAATTATACGGATAATTCAATTATGTGATCACACAAAATAATCTCGTGATCACATATCACATTCCGCACTGTCAATGTTAGCGTTTTCAAGGCCGAAGAGATGTGATCACGAATCTCTCAAGCCGTCATTTCAGGTCTGCCGTTTGCTGCGTCACTTCGCGCAGCAGTTTTCGACGAATTCGTTCCGGGTAATCCGCGAACCCGGTGGCAGAAACGACAAAGGCACCTTCGCCCACGATGACATTCTCAAAGAAATATGCCGTCAGGTCCGGTTCGCTTTCCTCAATAGCCAGCGCGTTGACAACGATTCCCTCGGCGCGCAGGGCCGCATGTACCCGTGTAGGTTCAATCCCTTCATTGGACACACCGTCCCCTGACAGGTCAATCAGATGCCGTCGGCAGTCGGAAACCGAATCAAATGAACTCAGGGTCATTTGAAGCGCCTCGCCGATTGCCGTCGAAAAATTCCGCCAGATGCGCGGATCGGCGGCGACCCGGTCTGCAAACTGATCCAGCGTGGCAAAGCTATCGATACGGGTCCAGGGGATAGTGATCCGCTGGCGCGATGAGCCGGTCCACTGCACCAGCATCAGCCGCGCCTGCCCCCGCACCAGTGCCTCGGACACGATCGGGTCGCGCAAACCTGCGGCCAACCCATCCATCTGGATGCGATATTCGCTGCTATCGACCGAACCAGAAACGTCCACAGCCAAAGCCAAGGCCAGATCGCAGGCCTGAGCCGCAGGTGCCAGAGTGACGCTGGCCAATATCGCGCGTAGCAGGTTCATTGTGCGAACCTATCACGCCTTGCAAGCCGTGGCGTCACATATCCGTCAGATCACCTATTTGGGCATCAATGCCCAATAGTCGAGATCCAGAAGAACATCTGGCAGGTACCGCCCTTCTTCGTTCTTCAGCTTGAACGGATCACCGCCCTTGGTCGCGACCAGACGCAATCGCACAGCGCCTATGCCGGGAACCCCGGTTTCCGCTTTGTCCAAAACTTCGGACCATGCCTTGATCGTATCACCCGCAAAACAAGGGTTAGCATGGGCGCCACCATTCAAGCCGACAATCATCTGCGCATTTGCAAGGCCATTGAAGGAAAATGCCCGCGCCATCGAGATTACATGCCCACCGTAAATGAGCCGCCCTTCCGGACGGAACGTCAGGTCGTAATGCACCTTGGCGGTGTTCTGCCACAAACGTGTGGCCAGCATATGCTCGGCCTCTTCCACGGTGACACCGTCCACATGATCGATGGTTTCACCGACCTCATAATCGCCCCAGCGGTGCGCCTCGCCCGCGAGGGCAAAATCGTAGTTTGCAAAATCGAGCCCTTCCGGCACGATCAGGTCCTGCGGATCAAGCACAGCCTTCAAATCGGGAACAACCGTCTCGGGCGCGGGTGCATCCATGTTTGCCTTGCGCACCATGACCCAGCGCACATATTCAAGAACCACCTCGTCCAACTGGTTCAACCCGCGGGTACGAACCCAGACAACACCAGTTTTTCCGTTGGAATTCTGCTTCAGGCCGATAACCTCTGATACGGATCGCAGCGTATCGCCGGCAAAAACAGGTTTCAGCCAACGACCTTCGGCATAGCCCAGATTGGCAACCGCGTTCAGAGAAACATCAGGCACGGTCTTGCCGAACACGATGTGGAACGCGGCCAGATCATCTATCGGGCTTTCCGGCAACCCACAGTCCCGGGCAAATTCATCCGAGGAGTAAAGCGCGTGACGTGCGGGATAGAGCGCGTGATACAAGCCGCGCTCTCCCTCGGTCACGGTGCGAGGTACTGCATGCTGCAACACCTGCCCGACAGAATAGTCCTCGAAAAATCGGCCCGGATTTGTTTTTGCCATTACTGCTGTCCCAGTTTCATGTCGGGGGAATAGTCGGCCTCGACCTCTTTGGTCACGGCCTGCGCGCAACGCATTACGTTGCCGTTGGCATCAAAGGCGTAAGCCGGGTCGCCATACAGCTCCCATCCCTTTGACAGGGCGTCGGACACCTTGTGACAGAAGGCCGAAGTGTCTTCTTCGGTCAGCAAGCGATAAAGCTTCGACATCAAATCAAATCCTTATGAGCCGAACGGAGATGGGCCAACCAGCCCATGGATGTACCCGATAATTCCCATCAGAACGATCGAAGCCACAACGAACATCGCATCCTTGCCGTAAGTGCCAGGCTCTGCCGGGGTCCACTCAGGTTCAGACTTGTTGATTACAATGACTTCGACCACCGCCCATGCCAGAAGGCCACCAAACAGGATGATCGAGGCCAGATCGCCGTTCACCAACAGGTGCGCAAAAGCCCACAGTTTGAACCCGCCGAGCATCGGGTGGCGCAGCTTGTTCAGAAGCCGGCCTTTTGTGCCCGCAGGACTCATCAAATAAATCGCGATCAAAACCAACAGGTTGTTGACGTGAATCAGAAAGGTCGGCGGCGCCCAAACGTGGATGAAGTCGGTCATGCGATACCCGAAGATCATCAGAAGGATCGACGCGACCAAAGCCAGGGCAACAGCGCCTTTACCCGCGTCACCCATTGCGGCACGGCGTTCAGGTGCCACACGTTTGAACAGATGCGCCCCCCACCACAGCGCCACACCCAAGATCAGAAGAACAAAGCCCATGCTGGCCTACCCCGCTTGCAAAGCTAATATCGCCTCTGCTTTTGCCAGAATTTCGCGGGCAGTTACAACGTGCAGATTTTCGACAATCTTGCCATCGACAACGGCGACCCCTTGGCCAAGGGCCTCGGTCTCTTCAAAGGCCGAGATCTGGCGGCGAGCCAGGTCGATCTCATCATCCGATGGCGCGAAGGCGGTATTTGCCACTTCGACCTGGGCCGGGTGGATCAGCGTTTTGCCATCAAAGCCCATATCGCGGCCTTGCGCACATTCGAACGCCAGACCTTCGACATCCTTGAAGGCGTTGTAAACACCGTCGATGATGATCAGCCCTTCGGCCTTGGCAGCCAACAAGCACAGCCCTAACGAGGTCATCATCGGCAGGCGATCTGGGCGGAAGCGGGTTTGCAGCTCTTTCGCCAGATCATTTGTTCCCATCACGAATCCGGCCATCAGCGGATGCGCGGCGATTTCTGCTGCGTTCAGCATTCCACGCGGGGTTTCCATCATAGCCCAGATCGGCAAATCTCCGGTGATCGCAGCCAGCGCGTCTACGTCAGCCGCCGAATTCACTTTAGGCAACAGGACAACGTCGGCATCCATTTCGCGCACAGCCTCGGCATCCGCACGGCCCCATTCGGTGTCTAACCCGTTGATCCGAACAATCTTGACGCGTGATCCGTACCCTCCGGCAGCCAAAGCCGCCTTGAGCGTTTCGCGCGCATTGTCCTTTTCGTCGGCTGCGACCGCATCTTCCAGATCAAATATGATTGCATCTACCGGCAGAGTGCGGGCCTTTTCCAAAGCCCGGTCCCGGGACCCGGGGATATAGAGAACCGAACGATAGGGGCGCTGACGAGGATCCATGGACCACTCCCATTGAAATAAAGTTGCGCGGAATGGGGCATTTTTTACCGGAAAGTTCAAGCCCAAAATTGCCGCACCGCAGCAAACACGACGCAACGTGCTTTGCCTTAACTGAATTTCGGCCCCTGCGCGGCACCCTGACCGGCAGAGGGAACCGAAAGGATTCGGGATGCGAAAGACAATGTTCAAGATGACGATGGGACTAGGGATCATGGTACTTGCGGCACAACAGGTACAGGCCCAGGGGCAAAACTGCGCACCGCGAGAGGATGTGCTGGAAAGGTTGACCGACACTTATGGCGAAACGCGCAGGGGCTTTGGTCTGGCCCAGCAAGGCGCGGTCATGGAACTTTTCGCCTCAACTCAAAGCGGCAGCTGGACCATCACGGTGACCTTGCCCAACGGGGTCACCTGCCTCGTCGCTTCTGGGCAAGCTTTTGAGGCTGTAGCCGAAGCGCTGCCCCCGAACGCCTGATCAGGTAAGTGCGTCCCAGATCAGCTTACCACCGGTGAGGGTCAGCAGCACATAGGCAATTCCAAAGAACAGGCGTTCGGACAACATGAAATGTGCACGGACGCCCAGCCAGGCACCGAGAACAGCAAACGGTGTTAACAGCATATCGGCCCATGCCGTCTGCCACGTGAACATGCCAAGATAAGCGTAGGGTACAAACTTCGCGATATTAATCACCCAGAAGACCAATACTGTACTGGCTTGAAACTCGGTCTTGGTCAGCCGTTGGGACAACAGGTAAACGGCAGCCGGAGGGCCTCCGGCATGGCTGACAAAGCTGGTGAATCCCGCGACCAGCCCTGCAAACAGGCCAGCGGAGGGCGGCAACCGTCTGGCAAACCCGCGCACCCAGCCTTTTGACTGTGCGATGTGCCAGATCACGAACCCGACCGAAATGCCGCCGATCAGCAGGCGCAGCAGGTCATCATCCGTTGAACGGTAAAGCCATGCCCCCATTGCCACACCGGGTACAGCACCCAGGATCAGCAGGCGCGCATCCCTCCAGCTCCACCGCTTCCAATAAGGGCCCAAAGTGGCCACATCGATCACCATCAGAATCGGCAGCATCAGGGCCAGGGCCTGCCCGGGCGTTAGGATCAAGGCCAGAATCGATGATGACGCAAAAGCCACGCCCGAGCCGAAACCGCCCTTTGAGATACCCGCAAATATCACCGCCGGGATCGCCACTGCAAAAAACATCAGGTTTAATTCAAACATGCACCGGTCCCGGTTTTGGCTTGTCTCAAAGGCCCTTTAGCGCAACCACATGGGGTCTCGCAAACGGTATGCGGTTGTATGCCACGTCGCAGAACTATTGCCTAATGCCGTTTTAGCGACTAGCACAGCCGCGATTTCAAAACCGACCGGAGATATTCCAAATGGCCAGACCCAAGATTGCGCTGATCGGCGCGGGGAACATCGGCGGCACGCTTGCGCATCTTGCAGCTGTCAAAGAACTGGGTGACGTTGTCCTGTTTGACATTGCTGACGGATTGCCACAGGGCAAGGCGCTCGACATCGCCGAATCCGGCCCGTCCGAAGGCTTTGACGCCTCGATGAAAGGCACCAGCGACTATGCCGATATCGCTGGCGCGGATGTCTGCATCGTGACCGCAGGCGTAGCCCGCAAACCGGGCATGAGCCGCGATGACCTGCTGGGCATCAACCTGAAAGTCATGAAGTCGGTCGGCGAAGGTATCGCAGCGCATGCGCCCGATGCGTTCGTGATCTGCATCACCAACCCGCTGGACGCCATGGTCTGGGCACTGCGTGAATTCTCGGGCCTGCCGCACAACAAAGTCTGCGGCATGGCTGGCGTGCTGGATTCAGCACGTTTCGCGCATTTCCTGTCGGAAGAGTTCAACGTCTCGATGCGCGATGTAACCGCGTTCGTGTTGGGCGGACATGGCGACACCATGGTACCGTCGGTTCGTTATTCGACCGTTGCCGGTATCCCGCTGCCTGATCTGGTTGAAATGGGCTGGACCTCGCAAGAAAAGCTGGATGCCATCGTACAGCGCACCCGTGATGGTGGCGCGGAAATCGTAGGACTGCTGAAAACCGGGTCGGCTTATTACGCGCCCGCCACTTCGGCGATCGAAATGGCCGAAGCCTATCTGAAAGACCAGAAGCGTGTTCTGCCTTGTGCGGCGTACTGCAGCGGTGAGTTGGGTGTTAACGGCCTTTATGTCGGGGTGCCGACTGTCATCGGCGCTGGTGGCGTCGAGCGCATCGTAAACATCAAGCTGAACGAAGACGAGCAAGCCGGTTTCGACAATTCGGTCAACGCCGTGAAAGGCCTGATCGAGGCATGCAAAGGCATCGACAGTTCACTGGCGTAAAACCGCCAGACAATCTGAATTTGAGACCGGCCCAATTATGGGCCGGTTTTCATTTGCCACCGCGGAACCCGGCCGCATATGTTGGCGCAAACGTCGCAAATCCCTTTTTTCGAATGTGATTTCAAAAAACTGTGCAGGATTATCGAATCAATTGATGACACTCGAGTTTTTGTGATCACACCCTAAAAACCCGTGATCACAAATGTTGAAAATCTTCGGCAATTTCCCGTCACAGGTCAAAAAACCCTTTAAATTTACCCGCTAGACACGCCTATAACGGTTAAACGCAGTCAGACGGGACAATTTCGATGAACATTCACGAATATCAGGCCAAGGCTCTTCTTCGCAGCTACGGCGCTCCGGTCTCCGATGGTCGCGCCGTGCTGCGCGCCGAGGAAGCCAAAACCGCAGCCGGTGAACTGGATGGGCCGCTTTGGGTCGTCAAGGCGCAGATACACGCGGGCGGCCGCGGCAAAGGATCCTTCAAAGAGGCCGATGCAGGTGAAAAGGGCGGTGTCCGTCTGACGAAGTCGGTCGAAGAAGCGGCCGAAGAAGCCAAGAAGATGCTGGGTCGCACTCTGGTCACCCATCAGACGGGTCCGGCAGGCAAGCAGGTCAATCGCATCTATATCGAAGCCGGTTCCGGCATCGAGCGTGAACTGTACCTGGCCCTGCTGGTAGATCGTCAGACCAGCCGTATCTCGTTTGTCTGCTCGACGGAAGGCGGTATGGACATCGAAGAGGTTGCTGCCGCGACGCCCGAGAAAATCCTGTCCTTCTCGGTTGACCCGGCCACCGGTTACCAACCCTACCACGGCCGCCGCATTGCGTTTTCGCTGGGTTTGGAGGGCGCGCAGGTCAAGCAATGTGTCAGGCTTATGGGCATCCTCTACAAGGCCTTCGTCGAGAAGGATATGGAGATGCTGGAGATTAACCCACTGATCGTATCCGACAGTGGCGACCTGAAAGTGCTGGATGCCAAGGTTGGCTTTGACGGCAATGCGGTCTACCGCCACCCGGATATCGCCGAACTGCGCGACACGACCGAGGAAGATCCCAAGGAACTGGAAGCCAGCAAATACGACCTGAACTACATCGCACTGGATGGTGAGATCGGCTGCATGGTGAACGGTGCCGGTCTGGCGATGGCTACGATGGACATCATCAAACTGTATGGTGCCGAACCTGCCAACTTCCTCGACGTGGGTGGCGGTGCAACCAAAGAGAAGGTGACCGAGGCATTCAAGATCATCACCTCGGACCCGCAGGTCAAAGGCATTCTGGTCAATATCTTCGGCGGCATCATGCGCTGTGACGTCATCGCCGAGGGCGTGGTGGCTGCGGTGAAAGAGGTCGGTCTGCAGGTTCCGCTTGTCGTGCGACTGGAAGGCACCAATGTCGAGAAAGGCAAAGAAATCATCAACAACTCGGGTCTGGACGTGATCGCGGCGGACAACCTGAAAGACGGTGCCGAGAAGATCGTCAAGGCGGTTAAGGGGTAAGCAAGTTGCTGTGGAGTGGGCTACAGGCCGACCCCACGGCAACTACAATCCAACTTTATCCATTTCACGCGGGAAATCGAAAGAAACAATCGATCTGATGTCCATCCCCATCTTCCTCATAGGTCTTGAACGCGCCACAGGGCGGGCACGTTTGATGGCGCAGGAGCTGCAAAAGGCAGGCCTGTCGGCGACGCGCGTCAACGCTGTTGATTGCGACGCCGCCACCCGTGAGGATTTTCTGCGTGAATGCCGGTCCGAGGGACCTTGGGGTTATTTCCATTCCAAGGACATGGCCTGCACCCTAAGCCATGCCAGGGCGTGGGAGGCCGTTGTCGCCTCCGGTGCGGAACAGGCCTTGATACTTGAGGATGATGTTTTCCTGTCGCCAGAACTGGCGGATTGGTTGAACGATGCGTCCTGGTGGCCAGAGGATGCCGATATCGTGCGGTTCGAACGCTGGCGCAGTACAAAGCTTTACCTCGCTCTTGGGCGCAAGCGTGTGTCTCATCTGGGTCGGGAGCTGTGCCTGATGCGCTCGCGCCACCCTGGCGGTGCCGCATATGCGTTGACCCGAAAAGCAGCAGAACATTTTCTGGCGCAAAAGCCTTATGACATCGCGCTGGATGGCCTGTTGTTCAACCCGTCAGCCTCGCCCGCGGCGCGTCGGGTCAATGTCTATCAGGTGATCCCTGCCATGGTCGAGCAAGGCAACGATTCGCCGGACGAAATCCAGATGGGTGCCCCCCGCGCACGCCCTACGGGCTGGCCGCTGGTCCGACAAAAAATCAGGCGCGGTATCGCCGAAATCAGCAGCGGCCTGCGCACGATGGCCGATCTGGCCCTTGGTCGCGCCACGCTTCAGAAAGTCACCTATGCGCCGCAGGTTCTTCCAGCGGCTGAACCCTATCAATCCCACACCGCCTAGAGAAAGGGACAAAATGGCAGTCCTCATCGATGAAAACACCAAAGTGATCTGTCAGGGCTTTACCGGCTCGCAAGGTACATTCCACAGCGAACAGGCTATTGCCTATGGCACCAAGATGGTCGGCGGCGTGACCCCCGGCAAAGGCGGGATGGAGCATCTGGGCCTTCCCGTGTTCAACTCGGTCCACGAGGCCAAGCACGTGACCGAAGCCAACGCATCGGTGATCTACGTACCGCCCCCATTCGCGGCGGATTCGATCCTCGAAGCGATTGATGCCGAGATGGAAGTGATTGTCTGCATCACCGAAGGTATCCCGGTTCTGGACATGATGAAAGTGAAACGCGCGCTGGAAGGCAGCAAGTCGCGCCTGATTGGCCCGAACTGCCCCGGTGTCATCACGCCTGACGCCTGCAAGATCGGCATCATGCCCGGCCATATTCACAAACGCGGGAGCGTGGGTGTCGTTTCCCGCTCGGGTACGCTTACTTATGAAGCCGTGAAACAGACAACGGACGTAGGACTGGGCCAGTCCACCTGTGTGGGCATTGGCGGCGACCCGATCAAAGGGACTGAGCATATCGACGTGCTGGAATGGTTCCTGGCAGATGACGAAACCACTTCGATCATCATGATTGGCGAGATCGGCGGCTCGGCCGAGGAAGAAGCCGCGCAGTTCCTGGCAGATGAGGCCAAGAAAGGCCGCAAAAAGCCGGTTGCAGGCTTCATCGCAGGCCGCACGGCCCCTCCGGGCCGCCGCATGGGCCACGCGGGCGCGATCGTCGCCGGCGGCAAGGGCGGTGCCGAGGACAAGATCGAAGCCATGCGCTCGGCCGGTATCGTCGTGGCTGAAAGCCCGGCGCAGCTGGGTGAAGCTGTGCTGGAAGCGATTGGGTAATGGTCAGCGACCGAGTGTTTGTTCTTCGGGCAGTGCTCGGTTTGAAGGCGGGCGATTATCGCCTGCCTTTTGATGCGGCTTGGAGGCAGTTGAAGTTGGTGCGTCGAGTTAGTGCAGTGATCATTGCTTTGCTTGCGATCACCGCTCAAACAAAAGCTCAAGCAGCTATGGAAGACGCGCTTGGCGTCCAGATTGCCAAACTCTGCCGGGAACTTGTTCAAGCGTCCGAACCAATCGCCGAAGGTCTGGCGGACAATGGATTTGTTCTGGCTGAAGGCGACGCATTAGACGCCATCGCCCGCCACATGAGCTATAGAAGAAGGCTGGAACGTGCTGCTGGCTCCACCTATGTCCCCGATCCTGAGAGTTTCCCGGCGGAGTTGGAAAAAGCAAGGGCAACGCTGGATAACTTAAACAAGATTTCATTTATCAGCGTTCTCATTCACCCTGACCATCCAAATTACTTCCTAAACGCTCAAGAAAAAGGAACACGGTCCTGTGGTTTCACCTATGTAGGTGACTTTACGGGCTGGCCGGAGCGACTTGGGTTCACAAGCGATAACTCTATATCGTTTGAAGAACGGTTCGCTTCGGGTCAGGACTTATCAGTCAAAATCTTGCACGGCCCAAAAGACAAAGCGTCAGATTTAGGAACTTTAGTTGTGCTTGGTCCGAGCCTTAGCGCAGGCTCAAATTTTGGCGGTTCGGATTTTGCGATCCGTTGGTCGGTGAGCCCATGACCTTCTCTGACTCCATCCGCACCTGCTTCTCCAAGTTCTTCACCTTCTCGGGCCGTGCCTCGCGGCCCGAATACTGGTTCTTTTTCCTGTTCATCGTGATCTGGAACATCATTGCCGGGATCATCGACTGGCAGTTCTTCACGCAGGTTGCGGTGACGGAAACAGAAACCTCGAAATCCGTATCGGCCACGTCCTCGCAACCGGTGCAGGGCATCGTCAGCCTGATCGTCTTCTTTCCCCATCTGGCCGTCGCTTTCCGGCGGATGCACGATACCGGGCGCAGCGGGCTGTATGCTCTGCTGCCGATCCTGTTGATCCTTGGCGCCGGAGCTGTGCTCGTTTTTGGTATCGGCTTGGCCTCTCATTTCCAGCATGGTGGCAGGCTGGATATTCTGTTCACCCGCGCCACGTTGCTCATCGTTCTTCCGACACTACTGGTACTGGTGGTGTCGCCCCTCCTGGTTCTATGGTGGCTGACACGCCCCAGCCAGCCAGGCACCAATCAATACGGTCCCAACCCAACAGAGGTAGCCCTATGACCGAACATTCGCCCAATTCCGCCTTTCATGCCTCAAGCTTCATGCAGGGGCATAATGCCGAATATCTGGAGCAGCTTTATGCGCAATACACAAAGAACCCCGGTGCGGTGGATGCCGCATGGGGCGCGTTCTTTGATGCCATGGGCGATGATGCCCCCGATGTTCAACGCGAAGCCGAAGGCCCGTCCTGGGCGCGCACCGACTGGCCGCCGATGCCAGCAGACGACCTGACTGGTGCGCTGACTGGTGAATGGGCCGAGATTGACGCTAAAGCGGCGGGCAAGAAGATCAAGGACAAGGCGGCTGAAAAAGGGGCTGAGGTCAGCGACGACCAGATCAAACGCGCCGTGCTGGACAGTTTGCGAGCACTGATGCTGATCCGGGCCTATCGCATCCGGGGCCATCTGGCCGCGGATCTGGACCCGCTGGGCATGCGCGCTGCCAGCACCCATCCTGAGCTGGACCCGAAGACTTACGGTTTCACCGATGCCGACATGGATCGCCCGATCTTTATCGACAACGTGCTGGGATTGCAGGTCGCTTCGATGCGGCAGATCGTTGAGATCGTGAAACGCACATATTGCGGCACCTTTGCGCTGCAATACATGCATATCTCGAACCCGGAAGAGGCCGCGTGGCTGAAGGAGCGGATCGAGGGCTATGGCAAGGAAATCGCGTTCACCAAGGAAGGCCGCAAGGCGATCCTGAACAAGATGGTCGAGGCCGAGGGCTTTGAGAAGTTCCTGCACGTCAAGTACATGGGCACCAAGCGGTTCGGTCTGGACGGTGGCGAGGCGCTAATCCCGGCGATGGAACAGATCATCAAGCGCGGTGGCGCGCTTGGCCTCAGTGACATCGTCATCGGGATGCCGCACCGGGGTCGCCTGAACATTCTGGCCAACGTGATGGGCAAGCCTTATCGCGCGATTTTCAACGAATTCCAGGGCGGTAGCTTCAAGCCAGAGGACGTGGACGGCTCTGGCGATGTGAAATATCACCTCGGCGCCTCCAGCGATCGCGAATTCGATGGCAACAGTGTGCATCTGTCATTGACCGCCAACCCCTCTCACCTTGAGGCGGTAAACCCGGTAGTTCTGGGTAAGGTTCGCGCCAAGCAAGACCAACTGGGCGACACGGACCGTACCAGGGTCATGGCGATATTGCTGCACGGTGACGCGGCCTTTGCCGGTCAGGGTGTTGTGGCCGAGGGCTTTGGCCTGTCCGGCCTGAAAGGGCACAGAACCGGCGGCACCATGCACATCGTGGTCAACAACCAGATCGGGTTCACTACCGCGCCGCATTTCAGCCGCTCGAGCCCCTATCCCACCGATATCGCGCTGATGGTCGAGGCCCCGATCTTCCATGTGAACGGCGACGACCCCGAGGCGGTAGTTCACGCCGCGAAGGTGGCGACCGAGTTCCGCCAGAAGTTCCATAAAGACGTGGTTCTGGACATCTTCTGCTATCGCCGGTTTGGCCATAACGAGGGCGATGAGCCCATGTTCACCAACCCGATCATGTACAAGAAGATCAAAACCCATAAGACAACGCTTTCCTTGTATACCGAGCGGCTGGTCAAGGACGGGCTGATCCCCGAGGGTGAGATCGAAGATATGAAGGCCGCCTTTCAGGCCCATCTGAACGACGAATTCGAGGCCGGGAAAGACTATAAACCCAACAAGGCCGACTGGCTGGATGGGCGCTGGTCGCATCTGGACAGGAACAAGGATGATTATGTCCGGGGTGAAACAGCGATCTCGGCAGAGACACTGGCGGAAATCGGAGCCGCGCTGACCAAGGCTCCTGACGATTTCGCAATGCACAAAACCGTTGAGCGGTTGCTGGAACATAAGAAACAGATGTTCGAGACCGGTGCAGGCTTCGACTGGGCCACGGGCGAGGCACTGGCGTTTGGCTCGTTGCTGACCGAGGGATACCCCGTGCGTCTGGCCGGACAGGATGCAACACGGGGCACGTTCAGCCAGCGTCACTCTGGGTTTGTTCATCAGGAAACCGAAGAACGGTATTACCCGCTTAACAACATCCGTGCCGGGCAATCCCAATACGATGTCATTGATTCGATGCTGTCCGAATACGCGGTGCTGGGTTTCGAATACGGCTATTCGCTTGCAGAACCGAACGCTCTGGTTCTGTGGGAGGCGCAGTTCGGCGACTTTGCCAACGGTGCGCAGATCATGTTCGATCAGTTCATCAGCTCGGGTGAAAGCAAGTGGCTGCGGATGTCCGGTCTGGTCACACTGCTGCCGCATGGCTTTGAAGGGCAAGGCCCAGAACACTCGTCAGCGCGTTTGGAACGGTTCCTGCAAATGTGCGGTCAGGACAACTGGATCGTGGCGAATTGTACGACACCCGCGAACTATTTCCACATCCTGCGCCGTCAGTTGCACCGGACCTTCCGGAAACCACTGATCCTAGTGACGCCGAAGTCGCTGTTGCGTCACAAGCTGG
Source organism: Ruegeria sp. YKSF131 (assembly GCF_059612645.1). Taxonomy (NCBI): domain Bacteria; kingdom Pseudomonadati; phylum Pseudomonadota; class Alphaproteobacteria; order Rhodobacterales; family Roseobacteraceae; genus Ruegeria; species Ruegeria sp. YKSF131. Next base: position 100,565 of record NZ_JBXWQZ010000007.1, read on the forward strand.
CCGTCAGCACGGCGGATGACTTCACCTCAGGCTCCAGCTTCCACCGGGTGCTGTGGGATGACGCGCAAAAAGGCAACTCTGACACCAAGCTGGTGGCCGATGACAAGATCAAGCGCGTCGTCATGTGTTCCGGCAAGGTCTATTTC